>NZ_JAGWCS010000053.1:0-25309 GCF_020657705.1 Clostridioides sp. ZZV15-6598
CTTCTGATAGAGGATGCTTTTATAAAGCTTGTTTCCTGCATTACATGTTGTAAATTAACACCTTTTAAATCATATTCTTTTTCTTCAATGATACTTTCATATGCAATTTTTATATCAAATATTTTTGTTCCACATTGACTGCAAAATTTACTTTCTTTCAGACATTTCGTGCCACATTCACTACAAAATATATATTCTAATGTATCGTTCATAGTACAATATCCCCCAGTATAATTTTATAATGTAATTATACTATATAAGTAAAATTTTTACATTATTATCACATCCTTTCAATTAAAAAACACCTACTATTTAAAGTAAGTGTTTTTTGATTATTTTTAATTTTAATTCCACATTGTTAATATAAAATAATTTGAAGATATAGTAGAATTTGAACTTTTAGAAGATTTTACATACCACATAGTTAATATAAAACGTAGAGCTAATGTGACATTATGTGCGACTATGATTAATTTACATACCACATAGTTAATATAAAAATCTTATTAGGCTATAATAGTTTACAAAAGTGACTTAACACAGTTAACAGCATCAGGCGTTGATTTTATTCCCATCACAGGTATCAAAAGTTTTTTCTTTGCCAATGCTTCTTTGATTGCTGTAATAAAAACACCTTGCCCCTTAATTTCATTATCATTATCTGATGTAGTATCAACACCACAACATGGAGAACGGTTAATACCAATAATACCAAGTATCTCAAACCCATGTTTATGGTATTCTGTAATTTGTAAAACAACCTGGTCAACTAACACAGCAAGTTGTTCCGCAGCTGGTGATTTCTGCATTTCTTTTCTAATACGTGTGTTTTCAACCACGACAGGACTTTGAGACCCCAAAATATTACCTCTGTCTAGACCAAGACAACATAACTCTGGGCAAGGCATCTGCACGATACCTACTTGTTTATTTATTAGAATACGAATAATATCCACATTTGTACTAGGATAATCAGCAGTACCATCTGAAATAGAATTCTGATTTAATACACAATGAGCAATAAATATAATACGTTTACTTCTTATATCTGCAAACATACTCCTTTCACCTCGCTTATATCTAATTAAATTATTATTTATTATCAAGTTGAGAAAAATTTATTATATTCAAAAGATAACTAAGTACTAAACAATACACTTTTAAATTACTTTGCTTTTTATCTAAAATAAAAAATGTATATAAGTTGAAATAGTTCCTTTACATACCACTTAGTTAATATAAAACTAGATGTGCAACAACACTTGCAAATGTATTTATAAAATTTACATACCACATAGTTAATATAATTCTCTGTCTCCATTATACCATTTTATACCAAACAAAGCACTTGAAACAGTAGAATATCCAAGTGCTTTATATGTCTATTTATTATTTTTCTCTAATTTTTTCTCAGAAAGTTTATATACTATACTTTCTATCTTATTATATATATCTATATCTGTTTCTCTTATTTTCAAAAGTTTAATCATACATTCTTCTTTTCTCTTTTCAATATCTATACTATCAAGTAAATTCTCACACATTGTATTACCCCCCAAAATAAACTAAAATATATTATTTAATACAATAGAATTTACTCAATTTTGTACACTACATGGAAATTCTTCTTCTCTCCTGCAATCTTATTAGGTCTATTATTTTCCTCTATCCATTTACTAATCTTATCTATTACACTTTCTGTATACTTATTTACAGTGCCAGTCCAAGAACCATTTGTTTCCCAAACACCCTTAACTTCACTATCTTCTAAATCAATCTTTTTAATAATCTCACAAACAGCCATCTGTGCTGGTTTATTACTCTTAGAATATAGTTTTAACTTAGATGCTATTTGTTTTGTGTCAAAATAATGCTCTTCTTCATCTATCTCTATTGGTAAATCAATGCCTGCCTTTTTATATAATGTCTTTGCTGTAAGTAACTTAGATTTATTGTCAAAGCCTGCTCCATCTAATAGTTCTTTTAACATAGATGTGCTGTTATAAGCCAGTTGTAATTTTTCAATCTCACTTGCTTTTTCTCTTAGTTTTTCGGGATTAGCATTGTTAGTTATGTATGCACCAGTTTGTCTTATTGATGGTAGTACATCTACTGCTAACCATGTTTGAAATTTTACTGCTATTTCATTTTTAGCTTTCATACCTAAAAGATAAAATAATGATTCAGGTATATAATCATCTTTCCCCAACAAGTTGAGGAAACCAAATTCTTTACAGTATTTATTAATAGTTTCCCATCTAATTGATACATATTGCTTACCATTTTTATTCTGTGTCTGACACCATCCAAACCCTATAGCTGTATCCTCTGCATTAATTCCTATACTTCCATCTTCATATTTAATAGTTCTTATTTTTATTCCTAATTCATTATTTTCAAAATTCATCAGTTCATTATTCATACAAAAATCACCCTTTCGATTTATTATCTTGAAAGAGTTATCTTTACATGATAGAATATTTCATATAGAGATAACTCTAGGTTAAGTAGTCCAGTATGCTTTGGTCGGCGTTGGGCTACTTTTTTATTTATCTTCCTCCAAAAGTAAGTCTACTCCTTTTCTTATTGCTTCTGTTCTAGTAAGATTTTCTTTCTCACAATAATCTAATAATTTTTTATGAGTATTTTCATCAAATCTTACTTTGACATCAATATTTTTAGGATTATCAACTTTTGGTCTTCCCATTTTAGAACTCATTGTTTCACCTCACTTTTTGTGTTCCATAATATAATTATATTATTTGTGTTCCAAAAAGTCAATGATATATCCAATTTTTTCTAATTATTTTACTCAACCGACCAACTTGAGCAAAATCAATCACTTTAGTTCATTTTTATATTGTATAATTCTCAAAAGTTGTACTTAGCAACTTTATAATTAAGTAATTTGAGCAAAACAAAAGCACCTACTTATTTGTAAGTGCTTCCTTTTTTTGTTGTGAATCCACATTAAATCTTTATTCAAATTTTATTGTTCCTAGTTCTATCCAATTTTCTTTGTAAAGTTCAGGATATCTCTTTTTTGAATCTTCTTCAGATGCTCCATTATCCCCATAGTTTATTGCTTCTTCTAAATTCGTATAATTTGTTAGATTATATTTTAATACAATTTCTTTAACATTCATCTTCTTTTCAGTTAATATCTTAACTTGTGCATCAAATTTATCATGTGCTGGAACTTCTTTATTATCTAACTTATCAGTCACTTTTATATCTTTAATCTTTTTATCCCAATCTGTACCATCTGCATTCCATCCAGCTTCAAACAGTTTTACAGGTCTATCTGTTGTATTTTCTACAGTTACATTTACAACTTTATATTCATAATCAGCAGCCTTTTTTGCGTCAGACCCTACACCGAAATATTCTCCATTTTCATTAGGAGTTCCATCTTTATTATAATCGCCTTTCATTTCTTCTTTTGAAACTCCTTTAACTGTAATTTTAATTCCATCTATTTCGTTCGGATTAGACTTTTTCTCTATCTTAGGTATATCATCATAATCTTCATTATCATCATTCGAAGAACATGCAACTACTCCAGTACTTAGTAAACATACTATTATTAATAAAAAATATCTTTTCATCCCCTAAATCCTCCATATTTTTTTATTTTATAATATATTTCAACATAAAATATGAATTTACCTTTATTTTTAGTTAAATAACTCTAGCAATACATCACAAATTCTTTTCTGTAAGTTCTATATCTTTATTCATTCAATCACCTCTATTTTATTACATAGCAAAAACACCTACATATTTGTAAGTGCTTACTATTTTATCTATTCCAATAATGCTTTTTTCTTTTTATTATATTCTTCCTGTGTAATTGCTCCTGAATCTAACAACTCTTTTAGTTTCTTTATTCTATCTAGTGGGTCAATTCCACTATTTCGAATATAATTATTATCATTATTTTTTTCGTTTAGTTCCTTTTCTTCTTGCTTTGTCATAATTTCATATTCATAAAATTCTACATTTTTTGCTGATTTTGTACCATTTTGAATACTTCTAAAATTTTCAATTATAGCACTTTTACCAATACCTCCATCATCCTTTGTATAAAACTCAAAATCTGGCTTCCAAATGTAATATTGCTCTAACTGTTTTGCTATATAACCTATAAATAATTTACATTCTTTAGAATCATTAAATTTCTCATTCTGAACAGATATGTCAAATGTTCTAACATCAGTACTATTATATGAGCATAATATATTCACTTCATAATGACTACCTCTATATTCTTGAGGTATTAAAGAATCTAATTTTGATTCTAAATCTTTTTCTGATATTTTTATACCGTACTTTTTAATATATTTTTCTCTATCTATTTCTTCTTGTATTCTTCTTCTTTCCATTTCTTTTTCTAACTCTACTTTTTCTCTTTCTACCTTACTAGCAGCAAGTTCCTCATTAGTATGAGCTACTAAATCATCCCAAATTATGCAAAGATGTATTGTATATGCAAATAGAACACAAAATAACATACACATTACCTTTTTCTTTTTTACAATTGAATAAATAAGTAAAGCAAAAGCTATAATTACAAATACATATTGCATATAAGCAAGTGCTATCATTATTAACATTATTATTGGTATTGCCTTCCACATATCAAAATTCCCCCACAAATTACTCATCTCACTCAATATTATAGCATAATTTGGTAAAACAAAAGCACCTACCATTTAAGTAAGTACTTTCTTATTTACAATTAAATTTATTCATCCAGTTAGATTTATCATCGTTGTGTATAAAAAATTTCATCTTTTTATTGACTATAAAAAATATTATAGGCAATATTTTTTCTAATTTGTGGTATAATAAAAGCAAGAAGAACTACAATCTATTGGAAGTAGAGTGAAGTTCTAAACAATTTAATGCTTATTTTTTTTGAACTTAAATGAAAATTTAAGCTCAACATCTAAGTCACTCTCTTGCACAGAGTGGCTTTTTACTTTTTTGATACATAGGCAAACTATGTAACCGATTATACTAGCTGTTAAACTAGCTAATACACCAATCAAAAAATTATCCATACATACACACCTCCCTTCTATACGTTGGGAGGATAATCTTTTGTATGAACTCCACTCTATAAATTGTAGATTACATCTTCTTGCTAAAAATATTATAACACATAATTCTTACATATTTTTCCTATATATTACTTTTTATTTTATTTTCTATTTTTTCAATAAAAAGCACCTACTGTAAAAATAAGTGCTTTCTGTGTTTATTTGGTTTTACTGATTAATTAATAGGTTAGTACGAATTCCATACCAACCTAAAATATCTATATAATTAAATAATATAATCAGCAAGTATTTTTTTTATTCTTTTAATCAAATTACCACCTGTTCCCCAATCAATCTGAAATAGCCCAATTGCACTACCAGTTGAGGTGATTTTAACAAGTGTTTTTCCTGTAGTATCTTCACAAATCACTACCAAACCTGCATCACTATTACTTCTTACATAATATTTTTCAAAGATTGTAACTATTATAGACTTATCATTTTCCAAGTTATAAATATCAACAGAGACTAAATCTGCATCAAAATTTTCTTTTATAATCTTTTGAGCTTCTAGTGGTGTCATCTTTACACTAAATACATCTCTTGCCATATCATTCATCACATCCTAAATAAAAATATACTCTTTTAGTATTTTCTAACACTTTTATCAAACAATATCCCTATTCCTCCTAGTAAAGCTAATATAGAACCAAAATTTCTATATCGTGAAATAGATTGTTCTAAATATATATTGTATTGGTTGGTATCCATTGACCCGCCATTTTGTTTCATAATACAATCCATATTAAATTGACCTAAACCTATACAGCAAAATAACACTATTATTCCAATTACAAAAGCAAATATACATATTGTAAGTTTAATATCCTTATTTTCCATAAATACCCCTCTCATAATTTAGATTTATTTGTTGTTTTTTACTTGGTGATATATTATCTACATTATACTATACAACATATATATCCATCTATTTCCAAAATTGTAACATTTTCATGTTTTAGTAATGTGACTATTAAAAATTACTCTTTAGTTTTTAAAATCTATCTTCTTCTACCTCTCTTTTTCTCTCTTTCAACCTCTTTCATTGCTTCTTCTTCATCTTCTATCTTAACAAGTATTGAGGCGGCTGCTAATGCTCTCTCATTAACTTCTAAATTCAAATATTCGCTAGGTTTCCACTTTAGCTTTTGAATACAATAATGAGTAATGCTAGCATCAAAATCGCCACCTCTGATTAGTTTTTTGCTTCTTCTACTTTATCCTCAAATGATGTATCAAATCCGTTTACTTCATTCACTTTTACAGTGTAATTTACATACTCACCTGCTGTTAACATTGTTTTTAATAACTGTGTTTCTCCCATAACTCCATAAGAATTTTGTAACTCTGCATCCTTTAAGTCTGGAAATACAGTAGATGCTACACACAATTCAGATACATAACTGTTATAATCAATTTCACTTGTATATTGTCCTGTTGGCTTCCCATTATTGCCAATCACTTTTACTCTTTTGGTACAGTTTCTTCTTAATACTTCATCTTCCTCAGAAGATAGCACCCTTAATTCCCATTTTACTGGTTTTCCTTCTTCATCTAAAAATCTATCACTTGCCACATACATTACATTTTCATTTTTTATTGCATTTTGACTTAAAAAAGCACTTAAATTACTCATTTCTTAATTCTCCTTTTATTTTAATTTTTACATAAAAACACACATCTATAATTTATAAATGTGTGTTTTATTCCATTCCCAATAATATTTTAAATTCTTCTGGCATTTCAAAATCATCAAATGTAAAATCTATATCTTCCTCTAAATATTCACTATCTGCATCAAATGTAGCCAATATGCCACCATCCATATTACATTCTTTTAATATAATTGTTTGTCTTCCAACACTTGATGTAGGGTCTTCATTAGTAATTTGCATATCAAAATATACATCTTCTCCAGTCTCCTTATATCTAAGCATAAGTTTTCTAAAGATAGAAGTATTATAATGAATGGTTGCACTTCCTGTTCCTTTCCAACCTGTAGTCTTATTTCCCTTTCCAGTTCTACCTAAGATTGGTATTTCACTTTTAGTTTTCTCAAACTTAGCTTCTACTTTTATACATTGCATAAGATGGTATCTCTTACCTTCTATTGTTACAAAGCACTCTGCTAAAGATGCACTTATAGCATCTTTTGAATTCATAGTAATATTACTCACTTTTTTACTCTCCTCTCTAACTAACTGAAACAGTCATATAAAGCTTACTCATAGCATTTATAACCTTAACAGCATCACTTACTATAACAGTTTTCTTATCATTTCCAAGTTCCACCAAAACATCATCAGTTTTGAAATCCTCTATTGCTCTAATATTTTCTAATTCTTTGTGATGTTTAACAACATCATTCCAAAAACTTATTCTTCCTGCTGCATCGTTTGGTACTTTTCCTAAATATCTTGTATTAAATAAAGTTGCTATATCATTAGCAATCTGGTCAAGTACTCTAATACTTTGATTACTTGAAAAATCATCATTTTTATCATCTGTAAATGATACAAAAGTATTTATATCCTCTAATACATGAACTTCATCTCCAACCTTGTGGAATATGAATTTACCAGTTTTTAAAGCTTCCTCTAACTGTATCTGAGTGTAATTTACATCAACATCAAATTCACCATCATACTTTTTATTTGTATTAGATTTATTTATGTCACATCCTGCTATAGCTCCAGTAGCCCAATAAATCAAGCTAGATTCTGTTAATCCAATATCTTTAATCTTATTTTCTACAGATACTATACCTTCATAATCTGCATCACTTTTTTTATATAATACAGTTTGAAACTTAGCACCTACCTTGTCTCTCATTCTCTTTGTAAATTCTAAAAACAAACTTTTAATCTCTGCTGTTGTAGCCAAACATCCTAAAGCATTAAATGAGTAACTTTCTATTTTATCTAAAAAAGTTTGATACTCTGCACCTGTAACTGCTTCTCCATTAGTTCCACCAGTAAATACAAGTCCTGCACTTGCTTCTAGTGTTGCATCCTTCTTCCAAGTGATATAGTCATTGTCTTGTAAATCTGCAATGACTTTAGCTATTTGTGTATCTACTTTCTTATTATCTAGTAAAGTTACAACATCAAATTTGGTATTATCATCTATATTTGTTGTAACTATTACTTTCAAATCATTACCTCTTATTCCACTATATTTAGATGTGGCTATAGCACAACTAGCTTTAACACCTTTATTTAATTTATAGAAATATCCTAACCTTATATTTTTAAATAAGTCTCTAAGACCTTTCAACTTCTCATGAGTGTAATCATATCCAAAAAACTTAGTTGAATATTTCTCAAAATCATCACTGGTTATTGTAAAAACTTCTTCATCAATCCCCCAATCAAGTTCAAGTGGCATTGCAACAATACCTCTATCACTAAGAGAACTGGTTGCCCTTGTAGCACTTACAAAATTTATATAAGCACCAGGAAGTATTTTATTCTGTGTTACAAATGTTCCTCCACCTAAAGCCATATTAACTCACTCCTTTCATAAAATTATTTATCATATCTTCCACTTCTGGGAAGGAATACAATTCATCTTCCTTTAAGATTGCATTTAATAAATCTTTTCTATTCACATACTTCTTAGAATTAACTATCTGCTCTTTAGTAAACTTATAGCTATCTTCTTTACTTAATGTTTTACTCAAGCTTATCACCTCTCTTTAATCCACCAAATAGCTCTACTGTATCCATTTTATTTACATTATTACTCTTTATAGTAAAGTAGTTATAATCAACAAAGAAATGAAGTACATTATCTATAATTTCAAAATTCATATTTGTACCTCTGACCAAATCTCCATCAATTTCTATATACTCTAATTCCTCTAATAACATCTCAGCTATCTCATTTATTTCAAATGACTTATTATCACTTTTAGGAAAATAATGCACATCAAATGAATTTTTCTTCAACTCTCTACCACTTGGATAAGGTACTTTACTTGGATTTAAAGGAACAATAAAAAAACAAGGTTCATTTATACCTTGCTCCACATCTTCACTATAAATTGTATATTTTTCTCCAAATGATTTATCTAATTTAATAGATATTCCATCTATAATATTATTCATCAAACACTCCTTTCAGTAAGATTAGTAGCTTTTTCTCTATAATCTTATCAACTTGGCTTTGTAACTCCATTTCTGAAATAGTTAAGAAATGTTGTCCTTTAACCCATCCATTACCATTCTTAGTTCTATGACCAAATTCAACATAACTTGCATATTCAGTTGGATTAACAACTTCTATAATATAATTATTTCCTTGTTTAAATACAGGAAATGACCTAGCATAAGCTACTCCACTCCAACCCTGTCGCAAGAATCCTGTATCAACTGGTGTCCTTCTAATCACTTTCCCAAGTAATCGTGCTGCTAATTCTCTTGCTGCATCCTTGCAAAACTTATCTAAATCAATCTTTGTAAATTTCTCCATCCTTTTACAAGCTCTTTTAAACTCTCTAAAATCAACGCTTCCCCATCTAGCCATTAAGCTTTATCCTCTAGTAATTCTAAGACAACTTCTTGATGGTTTGGATATATAGCTGATTCTCCACTTCTTGCATACTCTTTATTATTTATAATAAACTTTGAACCTGCCTTAATATTTATGTCTGGAGATATAAAGAGTTTAATAGTTTGCTCTAGTTTAGCTACTTTTCCATCTATAGCTGATGTAAGATTTTTATATGATAACTTGCAAGGTTGATTTTCTAATACAATCACTTCTTTGTTATTTGTTCGCTTTGTTATAAGGTCTTTAATTGGCTGATACTCAACTATAGTACATTTATCTCTATATAACATTTCTATTGCTTTTCTAGTTTTACTTACCATCTTAAGCACCTAAAAGTTAATATCTTATTCTTACCATAAGTTAAAAGATAGTTTACAAGATTGTCAAAGCGTTGTTCTGGTGTTTGAGAGCCACTTCCTATAGCAAAATCCACCTTTGTATCACCTTCTGATATAGACTTTTCTACAGCTTCAAAATTAAGACTTTCTATATCTAATTGACCCATATTTTTCTTAGTAAACAAGAACTCTCCAACTATCATATCTATTTCTATATTGTATAACTCTTTTGGAATTTCATTTATATTACAATCCAATTTTATACTATTTTCTATCTTTTCTCTTACAAAATCTATTAACCATTTATCTCCATCTTTTAGTGTATATCCAAAACCTTGAAGTCTTTTTTCTATATTGTCAACCATGTTATCAACTTCTTTTTTCATAATATTCACCTACTTTTTGTTGGACTTATTTTTTTCTGTAGGTTCTGCTTTTTCTATAGATTGGCTATCTTCTTCCTCTAAAGTTTTTACTTTCTCTTTAAGCTGCTTATTTTCTTCTTCTAAAGACTCAATTTTTGACCTTAAAATATTATTTTCAGCTATTAAATCTTTTACATTTAATGACTTACCATACTTTGCTACCTTACCAGTTTCGTCTATCACATCATATCCCATCTCTAAGAAATCATCTATTTTACACTCTTCTATAGTTAATATTCTATTTAATTTCCTTACTTGTGCCATTATGCTCCAGCTCCTTCAACAACAAATTGTATTGCATCAGCTTTTTTGTTTAATATAAATACATCCTCGAAGCTCTCTTCAAAATACAAATATTTTCCTTCTGTAACTGCTCTTGGTTCATCTAAAGTTGAAAACTGATAAGAAACTGGTGTAATTACTGCGGATGGATGTATTAAAGACATATTTATTTGTTTAGCTCCTGCTCCTGCTTTCCATCCTGTTGTAAAATCATATGCAGTTTTCATAAGTGCTGATGGAATTTTAATTATTTTAACTGTGTCAATATCAGTTGTTTGACGATTAAGAGAAGTTCCTCCATCCTTTATATTTACTGTTCTTTGTATCTCTTTTGCATTTTTGATAAGTGTATTTATTACTGGAGTAACATACAATATTCTTCCATTTTCTGGCACCCTAGCTTCTGTCATTCTTTCCATCATCATATCAAATATTTCTAAAACATTTGCAGTTGTAATAACTGTTGTATCTGCTACCTTGCCTAGTGCTGTCCAGTCAGCATAAATTTTAGATATACAATACGCATCCATCTCTGGAAACTTTTGTTCTTCATTGTATACTTGAGTTATATTTCCTATTGAAGCTACATGGTTAGTTTGGTCAATATCTGCTGGATGAGCCAATGTAGACCATTTTCTTTGATTAGTTAATACCTTAGGTTCCCAAGCGTTATCATAGTTTCTTTGAGCTACTGCTATTGTATCTCTATTTGAATCTACCCTTCCAGTTGTAGATATAGTCGGTATTTCTATTGTTTTAGAACCAGTCCATCTATATCTTCCATTATTTGGTGTTGCATACAAATCCCCAAAGTTTAAAGTATAAGGATATGCTTGTGCTAAAACATTTGAATATTCTTTTGCATAATTTAGTGCTGCCATTTTATTTCCTCCTATTTATTATTATTTTCATGAGGTCTTACCCCAGTAAAATTAAAACCAAAATCATTTATCTTAGGCTCTTGCCCTGGTGTTATAGTATCTATTTTAGGTTCTTCGCCTTCTAGTGTTGCATTAAACAAATAATCTTTATCCACCTTTAAAGGGTTTATCTGTTCTTCAAAAGCTTTTTGTCTGTCTTTACTATTTCTTAGTGCTTCCATATCTAAATGAGCTTTTAATGCTACTTCATCTCTACATTTAACAGACTTAAAAGCATCACCTAACCAGTAATTAAAGTCTTTTTCTTCAATTTCTTTTTTGTAAGTTTCTTCTAAAGTTTTCTTATCAGTTTCATAAGCTGTTTTTAGACTCTCTACATCTTCTTTTGTCATACCTCCTTCAAACTTTTTAATAGTTTGATTAGCTGTATTAAGTTGTGTTTCAAGATTTACATAATCTTCTTGAGTGACTGTAGTCTCTTTTATTTTCTTTTCTATAGATTTTTGAAGAAAAGCTACATCAAACTTGTTATCTTCTACTTTTATTCCTTCTAATAATTCTTTTAACCAATCCATTTTAAATATCTCCTTTCATTTTTTGCATAATAAAAGCACCTACTAATTTATTACTTAGCAAGTGCTTTTATATTACTTTTTTACCTTTTTCATAAGCTTCTTTAGCTTCTTTTAATGACATTTTATTTGGTCCTTTGTAATTAGTTTCTTTTGGTCCACTATTTTGCCAATTACAATTATCACAAATATCAAACATATCTACATCTTTACCACATACTGGACAATTCATATCTAACCCTCCTTATATTCTTTCATTTGTTCTAACCAGTAATTATAACCTTCCTTTGGTTTAAATAAGGTTGATATTTTACCATCTGCTCTTCCAATAGCAAAATCATTACTACTCTTTCTATACTTAAATAAAAAGTTATCTTTACTTAAAAATCCTTCTACATCATTACTTAATTGTTCTGATAACAAATTTCTTGCAGTAGATAAATATTCTTCCTCAGTTATATTTCCATATTCATTTAAGTGTTTTTCTACATGTTTTTTAAATTTCTTTTCAGTTGGAAAATCTGCTTTTAACCAACTCTTATTACTTAGTATATCATCTTTTTTATCAGTTATGAATGTCTTTTCATACCACTCTTTATATTTCATACTAGATGGAACATAATATGTTTTCCCATCTTCTCCTCTTGTTGCTCTATATCCTTCTTCATCACTAAAAAAAGGAGCTGTTGTTGTCCTACAACGACAATGAAATGGTGGAGCTGTTATTCCAACTTGATAGTCTTTCATATCAAATACTTTACCATCCAGTTCTCTACATATACTTGATGTTTTTAAATCTAGTGTGGCAATTATCTCATACTTCTCTACATCTAAATCATCGAAACAATCTTTTCTTGAAGCTGATGCAAAGAAAGCTGATTCAGTCATTATTAGATTCTTAGCTTGTGATTTAGACACATTAAATTTCTTAGCAAATTCATTCACTAGATTTTTAGGATTCTCACCTCTAATAATTGATTGAGTTAACTTAGTGTGTAGTTCATTTACTAAAGCAGGTCTATGCTTACCCCAAATTCTTTCGCTAAAGTTTAATCCATCTGTTGCCCATGGTTTAGAGATAATTTTATTTATTCTGTTAGTATCAAGACTCATTAAACTCCAACCAACACCAACCCCTTGTTGAACATTAAAAGCTGTATGGTAATATCCACTTGTATAGATGTCTTTCATTAACTTATCAATTCCATCTAATTCATTCCCATATAAAACTTCTACCTGTTGCTGTATTTGCAGCTTTAAGGCTTCAAGCCTTGTGATATGGACCCTAGCACTAGCATTTTCTAACTCTTTCATCCACTTTTGATTAATAGCATTTTCTTTACCATATTTAATATATTCTTCAACACTCCAATTAAACTCTTTTAACTCTCTTGTATTTAATAATTTCTTAGCTTCTAATAAAGATATTCCTTCGTTTTCAGCAAATCTGTTATACTACACAATTATGTCCTTTTCTATACTAGACATAGCTAATTTGTATTGTTTTTCTAGCTCAAGATAGTATTTTACACTCTTATTATTCTGTACTTTTTCTAGTTGTTCAGCTCTCTTTTTCCAATAGTCTTTATGTTTCATCTAAAACACCATCTTGATTATTAGGAATTAAATCATCATATTCTTTTTGAGTATCTTCCTGTTTTTTAAGTCTCTCAAGTTCGTCGTTAACATCTTCAACCCAAGGATGATTACTAACAATAGTTTCATCCGATATAATTCCAGTTGATTTAGCTGCCATATCTATCTTTTCAGCTTCATTTATTATCATAGAGTGATTAAAAGTAATTTGAACTGATTTATAATCATAACTCTTACTACCACTTATATTTAAGTACTCACATACAAACCACAAAAGCTCTCTAATTGCTTTTTTAAACTTCTTTTCAGTCTTAGAACATTTTAAATCGAGTAGTGAATATAAAAATTTAAGTGCTACTCCTGATTTATCGCCTGTATTTTGAGACTCGGGATTAACACCTTGACCAAATATAATTATATTCTTTTCTAGTCTATCAAGAAGCTCCTTTTTGGCTTCAATTGGTATGCTTATTTCTAATTTATCAACTCCACCTCCACCATCTACTTTAATTGATTTATAATATCTTATATTATCTATAAACTCCTGTAGACTTGTGCCTGGATATTCTTTCAATACATAAATAACCTCTTGTATTTCATCTAAATTATCTGCTAATGTAGAAATATTATTATCATATATATCAATTAAAGACTTATAGAAAGTTAAATCAGATACACATTTTTCATTGTTTTTGAAAGGTATAAATGGTACTTTACCCCATCCTTGCTCTTTATTATTTACTTTGAAATGTCCTTCTTGTATCTCTGTTAATTTTTCATATTCGTCATACAAAAGTTCTTGAACAAAACTATTTCCTCTTTCAATAAAGTAAGTTACATCATTTTCTGTATAGTATTCAACTCTTTTTATCTTATTTGCATCTATATCCTCAATATAATAAAACCTAATAAAGGCAACTAATTCCTTCTGCCTCTTGCTGTCCCATATAGGAATAGCTTCTTCAGCTGGAATTATTACATATTTAAACTCACCTTTTCTATTAATATATGGATGTAACCATTCAATCCCTTTATTACTGGCATTAAGATATAATTCTGTTATTGTATCGTCAAATTCTTCTCCTAATAATTCATTTAAAAGCTTAGTAAAGCTATTATCATCTGCATTAAATACGATTGGATTTCCAACACTATAACCCACTTTTTGGTCAACTAAAAGCTTATGATAGTTGTTAACTGCTTTATTATTAACCTTAGTGAAATCTTCAACCTTAGAACCATCTAAAAGATAGTATCTTCTCTTATTGTTTATATCAACATTACCATAATAATACTCTTCACCCTGTTTGTATTTCTCTGGTCTATGTTTTAAAATGTAATGTTCTATGACATTTACTAAATTAAAAGTACTCTCTTTTTTAAGCTGAGCTTTTATTAAATCTGTTTCACTTATATAAATATTTAACACCTCCTTTACTTCAAGAAGCTTATTCCATTATTTTTAAGTTTATTATCTATAGAATATCTAAGAGCAGCCATTGCATCATCCATAAATTCAACTGGCTCATCAAGATATAGTCCTGTTCTTTCGTCTTGTTTCCATTTCCACTGTTGTATTTCTTTTATTGTATTTATGCAACTAGGATGTACATGTATCCTTAACTGTTTTAAATAATCTATTTGAGCTTTAACACTGCCTGGTCCTTTTTTAACTCCTTTAGCTTTATATCCTGCACTTTTCCACATCTTAATTCTATCTGGTTCAGCACTGTCACAATACATAAATAGATTCTTTTCTAAACCTTTACTATTTGCAATCTTTATTATTTCAGAGGTATCCATCTCATGTACATATATTTCATTACATATATATAACTCTCCATCTCTAAAACCAATTCTAAGCACTACATTTGCATGGTTAAATCCAAAGTCTTGAGATAATCTCATATTATCAAAGTATTCAAATTCTGTAGGAAATTCATGTATGACATAGTTTTTAAGTATTGTTCCACCAGTTTCTCCCCATTCGCCAAGTCCATATACTCTATAGCCCTCAGGGTCTTGCTCTTTTCTAATTTGCATTCTTCTATAGTAAGCTTCATCTATAAATCTATTTTGTAGATAAGTACTATGATGAGTAAATATATCATCATTTTTATAGTCAAAATACTTTCTTTTTATCCAATGAGTAGCTGAGACTGGATTAAATGTAAATGTCATTTGATAGTACAAGTTAGGATTAGTTAAAATACCCCTTAAACGGTCGTCTAGTATGTCTATATCACTTTCCATAAGTTCTGTAGCTTCTTCACACCATACCCATGTTAATTTTCCTTTTGAGAAGTTGATTGATTTTAATTTTTCTCTTTGTTTGGCATCATTAACCCCTCTAAAAATTATAGAATTACCAGTAACTTTACTTTTGATTTCTAAAGGATTTAGAGTTGTTTTCCAATACTTATCAGCTTGTTTACCATAAATACGATTTATAGCTCCTGTAAGTTCTGCATATGTTGAATATTTGTGTGTAGCTTCTGATTTTCTAACTACTAATAAGTTAGCTCCTTGATACTTTTTATCTCCTAACTTTAGTATATAATCCTGTGCTACATTAACAGATTTTCCACTACCTGCTGAACCTTTCATTGCTCTATATCTTTTTTTGGTAAAATTAGCTCCCTTGAAGGCTGGATTAAAATCTATTCTAGTTATCATTAGAATCACCATAATCTACAACTATTTTTAATTCATCATCTCCAATATCATCCTTACTTAGGTTATAGACCTCACATTTTAACTTCTCAACTCTAGCTTTCTGCTCCTCTGTAGCTAAATTCCAGTCCTTATGAATCATTTCATCATACTGTTTAATTAAACTCCTTAACTCACTCATAGCCCTACTCTGTGCATTAAGAAAAGATGCTTGCCTATCCCATGCAAATTGAAATTCATATTCTGTCTTCTCACCATTTTCTGTACTTTCATGTTTCTTTAATTCTTTAACCATGTCTTCCTTACCTTTAACATACATTATCTTCTGTGCTCTTATTATTGCTGCATATTGTATTGTTATCTGTTCCCAAAGAATATCGAATTTATCTTTATTCTTTATCTCATTAATTAAGTCTTGAGTTTCTTCGGGTAGGTATTTTGAGAAGAAACCAAACTTTTCAGCGTTCTTATTACCTGGTGGACCAGTAGCATTTTTATTACCTATGGGTGCACCCCTTTTATTTTTAGGTGCACTCTTCTTTTTTTCACTAGCCCAGTTGTATCTTTTAATCCATGACTTTAAAGTATTTAAACTAATGTCATACTTTACTGATATTTCCTTTTGTTTCATACCTTTTAGGTAATCTTGTTTTACATTTTCTTTGACATCTTGCACATCACCACCTCGTTTGTTTGTCGTTTTGGGAATAAAAAAAGAACTCTTTTGGAGTTCTAATAAAAAACTAATTATTCAACTTCTTTATTTTCTGCAATAATTTTAGCTACTTCACATAAAGTATCTTCTCTTTTATTCTCATTTTTTATTTTTGAAATAAGAAAATTACTAAAATATAAATTATTACTATATACTAATTTATTGTGAAATTTAGTTGATATTTTTACAGTTTCACTATACATTTTTATAAATAAAGCTCCTATAAAATTTGATAGTATTCCACTCAAGACACCAACTATAGGTATTGCATAATTTTTTGTTAATTCTGGTTTTAAATAGCACATTGTTAATGTCCCTAATATAAAAAATATTCCTACAAAAATAGTTATCAACCCTAAAACATAAACACCTTTTATTTGCTTTATATTTTCACTATAGTATTTGTTTAAATATTTTTGGTGTTGTTTAAATTGGTTTTGTGCTCTTTCCTCAATCTTATTAGAATCAATTCTTTCATATTCTATTTGAGATTCTATTTCATCTAAATCGTTCTCTAGCCTATTTAAATTTCTTTCTATATCAAATTTATTTTGTATACTTTTAAAGGATTGATATAAAAAATACATCTCTATAAATATTAACATTGTTACATATATCATTAACGTAACTTTGTTAAAAACATTTAAACGTTCTACTATACTAGGCGAAAAATATAACAATACAATTAAAACAAAGTATAGTATGTTATTACGATTTACAATTTTCAAACATTCTTTATTGTCATTTATAAGCCCTTTAATAGTGCTTCTTTCTTTTTCTAGAATATTAGAAATTTTTTCTTCAGACAAATTCATCCCCTCCAAAGTATAAAATTCAACTTCAAAGGTCAATATCCTTCAAAAAGTATTCGACAACTACAAAATAATTCTAAGTAATACTTTTATTTAATTTATTGTATAAAAAAAGACCCTCAATCAAGACAGTCATTTAAATCATTTCTATTAACTCTTTAATCTTTTTATATACCTCTTTATAATTCATATCTTTATCTATTAACTTAGGTAACTTCATAGATATAATTCTTTCGAGTGCTTGTATATCAAACAGTTCGCTTTGATTTAACTCATCTCTTTTCACACCTTTTGGAATACCTAATTTTTTTCTTACAAGTTCAGTAAAATGTTTATAATACATCTGATGTTTATTGCTACCTTGACTAGTAGCATAATAAACAAACTCTTGTATTTCATCTGTAAAATCTTTTCTAACCTTTTTACCTTCTGTTCTTATACCTAACCAGTTTTCATCTTTTTCACTAGCTATATAATATCCATTTTCTTTTATAGAATGTATAATTTCATATACCCAATCAAAATACTCATCAGAAACAGGCATATTAGATTTTCTTAATATAGCATAGATTCCTTTTTCATTATACATATATATTTTCTTAGCATTTTTGTTTTTATATATCGACCCCTCAATTTGAGCCCCCGTTATTTCAATAGATTTTCCTCTCATATACTCAAAGTTTCTATTATGTATATTTTCTATCGCTTTACTTGGGTTAGAATATTTAAGAGCATGACCTAGCTGTGTCCTGCTCATAAATATTTCTTTTTCTTCGTTCATGTAAAAGTCGCATGTTGTCCCTAAAAATCTTCCTTTTTAACAAGTTTTAGTTTCATAAAATCAACCTCCTAGATATTTGAATTTTAGATATGCATACTATACATATCTGAATAGTGCATATTATGCATTTTTAATAGACCTTTTCTACTGTCGGAGTTACCGACATCTGAAATTTATTAAATTTTTGTATTAAAAAAGACCTAGAAGTTAATCTAAGCCTTTTTAATGGGGGATACATATTATTAAGGGAGCAAGTTCTAAGAATCGAACTTAGATTAAACACCAGTACCTGCATGGTGAGTGAGGTTACCAAGCCCCACTCGATTTAGACACCTGAATTAAGATACAAATTGTATGAGATTTTAATCTCAATTCAACATATCTACATATAGTGTATTAATATCTTTTGAACATAGTTAGAATTGAACTAACAGCATCCTCATGCCCTACCTAGTCTGTTCATATAAGCTAGAGTAATCCCTTAACCCTAGCCTAATATATTTAATTTTGAGAGGGAAATCTTTCATTTCCACAATATTATTATCTCATGTTTTTGCCAATAAAAAGTCTCAAGATAGTCTCCAAAAAGTCTCAAAATAGTCTCATTTTTAAGCTTTCCATGAAAAAATGGGTAATTCAAACTCTTTTATCTTCGGATATAACATATCCATAATCTTACAAACAATCCTTTTTCTAATCCTAAAGCAATGGCTTCTATCTATGTGCATAGCATTAGACATATAATCCATATTGATTTTCTCATTGTTCATATACATTTCATTAAAAAACTCTGTTTCAAAACTATTTAGACTTGTTAATGCACATTCTATAGTTTCCTTTTCAATCTCTAATGTTTTCTTATCCTCTTTCAATCTATTTAAATCTTCTTCTCTTTTAATAATTTCATTCTCTACACTTGAACTTATATTATAAGTTTCTCCAGTTTTTTCTTCATAGCTTTGAGCCTTACATCCACAAAACTCATTTTCTATTTTCTTAATATATATATCTTTTATTCTTATTTGACTTTCTAGTTTTTTATAGTTATATAATCGCCCTTCTACCTCTTGAAATAGCGTCTTTTTATTCATACATTCACACTCCCATCAATTATTTATGTTATAATATTATTGGTGATAATAATTCTATATTTTTGACAAGTAGGAGCGTGAAGTAATGCTCCTTTTTTCTTTTAACTCACTATTGATAATTGACTATTTAAAAGTCTTATTTCATCCTCAAACACTATAGGCAGTTTATAATTACTTACAATCTCTAATACTTTATCTAACTGACAACGTTTTATAGCTTTATAACTTTCTACTCCAAATTCTCGTTTAATTTGATGATATATATCACTGTATACTTTACCTCTTAAAGATTTATTTTTATAAGCTTTACTTCCATGTCCACCAAGAGATTTTGTTGCAACTTTCTTAACCTCTTTAACTATAATCTCACACTCGATATTGAATAGTGGTGCATCATCCATAAAATTCTCTAATTTCTTATTTACACTCTCTATTTTAGTTTCTAAGACTTCTTGTTTCTTATCTAGCATAAATATAGCCTGTAACTCCTTTGATGCACTTAAAAGAGGATTATTTAGTTCCTTTCTCATAGAGAAATATCCATCAACTATTTTCTCATATTGTTCCCAAGCCTTATCATCCTCTAATATCTTTAGTAGTTTTGAATAACCTCTTTCAGATAACAAGTAAATGTTTCTTGATTGATTAAAAGATTGTTTACTATATCCAACATCTTCATAACCTAATCCTTTTGAAGGATTAGCCTTTAAATCACCTAGTCGCTCAGAACGACTCACTTTTAAATCTATAATATCTATATTTGTTTTAAATCTTTTTATATTATTATTAATTAGCTCATTAATTTTGAATAATTCTCTATTATGTATCTCAGCTATATCCTTCACTAGCATTGCTTTCTTACCTTCTCCAAATCCACCCTCAATGTCATGGAATTTCAGTTCTTCAACTTCTATAGTTCCTAGTATTTTAATTTCTTTACTTAAATTTTCATTCATGGTCTATCTCTCCTTTTTCTTTTGAATAATTTGTTTCAATTTATTTACAATTCTTAAAAATTGGTTGCTATTATTAACAGCTCATATTAATCTATGGTTATACTAATTTATGAGGTGATTATTCATGGACTATTATCCTATGTCAAAGTATTTAATTACTTTTTTAATTGCGATTTTTGTTTTTATTCCGATAAATTTCATTTGTCAAAAGATAGAAAAAAGATTCAAATTAAATGGATTTAAAAAGTTTTTTTTTTATTTATTTACATTTTTTATTGGTTATTCAATTGTTAGTTATTTAGATTATTTTTTTACAATTTATAGTTAATATTAGGAGAATAAATTTATGATTGTCTTTTCTTATTTGCAAGCATCAAATACATTTATCATTCTGTCTATAATTTTAGGAATACTTATGACAATCAATGATAATAAAAAACAACTATTAAAGTTTAAAATACTAAATTATTGTTTTTTTATATGTATGAGTATCTCTTATATTTTTTCTTTTTTAGTCTTTTTCCAAGATTTCAATTCAAATATATTAGAAATTATTGCTCATATTTTATCCATAATATTACTAATCACTTGTAATAGAGTTGCGACTAAAAATGCTTTAAATACTAGTCTTTACACTTTACTCGCGTTTTGGTTTAGTCCTCTATTTGCAACAATACTATTATTTTGGATACACAAACCTCACAAATATCTTAATAGTTAGGTTTTTTATTTTTAGAAGGTAAAAATATAATTGGTTAAATATATTTTTTATCTTCTAATTATTTTGTTTTAGGTTATAATCTTAGCTACTAAATCTCTTTACCCTGTTAGCCTTCTTCCTACATTCCTTACAACAATAAATCTCCTTAGATTTTTCCTCAAGATAAAATAGTTTGCCACACCAACTGCATCTTCTTCGTTTCATGAAATCACTCCTTATAATTCCTAAATGATTCAACTAACATTTCAGTGTTTCCACAAGTATCTTCTGTAAAATCTATTTGTCTCCCATTAAATTCTCTTATATAGTCTGATATATCATATACTCTTTGACATTTATGTTCTATACAATCACAAATATCTTTTATATTTATTTCTTTTGGTATTTCAACTATAACTTCATGTTCTAAAGTAATTTTTTCCTCAAATTTAATTTTATATTTTTGCAATTTAATTCCCCCTTATTTTCGTTTTTGAGAGTCGCAAAACAATTCAACAATAATTTATACCAAAAGATATTTTGTAACTCTCTAAACTGTTTTAATTAGATATTTTAACTTATATTTCTTCTAGCATTTCCTCGAGTTTATTTTTTAATAAATCATATTTTTCTTTAGTTTCTAAATCTAATATTCTAACTCTTCCTTGCTCTGTTATAATAGCTATATTTGAACTTTCGCATATCATCTGTATATAATTTACAGAAGCATTTATCATTTCTAATCTATCATTCATTCTTAAACCCTCTCATATTATCACAATTTTCAAACTCTTTTAGATTCAATCTATACTCATAAACTCTACCAGCTATAAAACTTCCTATTACTAATATCACACTAGCTAAGACATTCATTTTCCAACATCTCCTTACGTTCTAAAAACTCTTTTCTAACTTCCTCTAGATTCTCATATTCATTGCCAACTACTTCGTAATCTCTACTATGATATATTTCTGTTTTATTTATAAGCTCTATCCATTCTCCTTCAAACTTCTTTAAATAATGCCATTCCAAATATATTTTAATGCTGTCAAAATCTCTTTTTACAACTCCATATTGGCTTGTATCACTAGAATTATCATATCCTTTCAATATATCCCCTTCACAAATTTCTTGATTGTTTCTAGCCCATTCTCCAGAGCATACCCCAACATTAGAGACTTTCTGCCATTTGCAATCTTCTTTAAGCATAAATAAACAATCTACTGCATTACTCCACTTTATTGTTTCAGAATAAATCCACTTCTCATTCTCAAAATCATAACCTCTATATTTAATTAAACTCACTTTTAATCATCTCCTCATACTCTTCTCTAGCCTTATCTATAGCAATAAATATATCCTCACCATTGTCATACAATTCTTTTGCTCTCTCAATCGTGTATTCAGTTCTTGAAACTTCCATTATTCCTCCTAAATATATCTAGCTTTCCACCCATTTTTAGAAACCTTACCTGTTCTCGCTAAATGAGCAATATAAACATCTGTAAAATATACGTATTTACTTGCTTCAACAGCAGTATTAAATACTTTAGTTTCTCCAGTCACAATATTAAGGCACTCTACTTTTTTGCCTTTTCTTCCTTGTCCCTCATCATTTACACGCAAATCAATTACATTTGCTTTTTTATTTCTATCCCTTACTTTTCTTAGATTAAATTCAAACATATCTTCTATATCCTTAGTTCTTTCTAAAAATGTTCCTGCATCTACCCAAACTTTAGCCATATCTTCGCCCCCTCCTTATTCAACTGGCATTTCAAACACTTTTTCTTTGTTGCATCTAACTCCATCTCTATTTATAATGTCAAACTTAGTTCCTGCAACGATAGCATCCTGTATTCTGTTTAATACTTCAATAGCTCTTTTATTGCTCTCATATTCACCTATTTTTCTAATATCATCTTCAAGCATTGCATATACTCGATTATTGCTTATTTCAACTCTGTTAACTCTCATTAAATCTAATCTATCTTGACTTCTAATTATTATCATTCCTAATACCCCCATCATCACATTTTCTTATATCATTTAACTTACTTAAATCTTCATATATATTCCCATCAACTTTAACTATTGCAAGTTCAGATAATCTAAAGCAATCTCCCGTTATTTCATTCACTGCAATAAAACAACCATCTTTAAATTTTACCTCCCCTGCAAATTCTGTAAAAAATATGCTTCTACATAAAACAATATCGCCTTCATAGATTTCTTTTCCATCACAATCCTTCAAACCTGTATATATCATAACCTCAGAATTTTCGTTATTTTTTGGCAAATAAACACCACTACAAACCCACTCTTTAATCAAAATTTTAGAATAGTATACCATTTCATCATAACTATACATTTCTTTGCAATTTTTATTCCATTCTCTAAATTTTAACTCCATCTTTATCCCTCCATTTTTAACTTCTAGGAAGTAATATTACATAATTACTCCCTAGAACACTTAACTAAATTTCTCTTTCTGACTCTTTTTAATAATCTCATCTAGTTCATCACTGGTGTATTGAGTAAATGTTTCATTAAAGTTATGAAACTTAGTCTTTTTTGTCTCTGAAATACTTTTACTTTTATTTTTTCTAAAATTATCATCATTGTTATAGACTATTTTCAGATATTTAAAACTTTTACCCTCACATTCTTTATATATTTCTATAGCTATTAAAAGCCTCTCTATATCCCAATCTTTAATTATGTTATACATATTTTTACTTATTTTTAGTTGTGTCATTTCTTCAATTATTTTCTTCTTTTCCTCCACCTTACTGGTTTGGTTACAAGGTATAGTAGAAGGATATAGTGGATGGGTTTTTCGTTCCGGATTTATATCCGTTTGGGTCGGATTTATATCCGAAGGGTACGGATTTATATCCGAACAGTCGGATTTATTTCCGACCTGTTGATAACTATCACTAATCAATTCTATGTATCTATATCCCAATTTGTAGTAACTCCATGTACCACCTTGTTTTAAGGTAGCATGTTCTAATATACCTATTTTATCTAACTTCTTGAGCACTCTATAAATAGTGTCATGTTTCTCTGTATAAAGAATTGGTAGTTCTTTAATGACTCCCGAATAATCAACCCAATAGTATTCGATTCCGTTAATAAGTTTTCTTGCCATCCTACCACTACCTAGAAAATCTACAAACCATCTTAATATAAGTAAATCTTTTGTATTTAATCCTAGCTCTACTGCCTTTTTCTGACTGAATCCTAATATTGTATATTTCAAGATGACTCACCTACTTAATCAACATTTACGGCTTCTTCCACACTAGCTTGACCATCTATATTCTCTATGTCTTCTTTTACCTCAAAATCAACTTCTAGACTTTCACTTTCATCTATAACCATGCTCATATCTTCGTCTATTTCAGTTTTTATTGTTTCATCACCTACCATAGCCTTTTGCAATTCTATACTAAGTGGCGCATATTTTATAACTGTTTTATAACTGTCTTTTTAGCCATTGAATCAAAATCAGTTTGCCATGGTCCACTGCTGTAACTTTTACTTTTACTCTTTGCAAACTCTATAATTTCCTCTTTAGTCATAAAAGAGAAACTATGGCCTCCTGTATCTAAATGATATACTGCATAATATCCAATTATTTCCCATCTATCACCATTTAATTTAGGTTCATGAACTAAGTCTTGATGAAGACCATATTTAATCTCAAACTTGTCGTTTTCCCTTATTTTATGAGCATATATAGTCTTTATCTTTCCACTTCTTTGTGCTAATTCTAAAAGACCTTTATATCCAATTTGGAATTGTACCTTCTTGCCATATGG
>NZ_JAGWCS010000054.1:0-25285 GCF_020657705.1 Clostridioides sp. ZZV15-6598
ATAGATGCATATATTAATAAAAATATAGATTTAAATTAAGTATAAATGTCTTTTTAGTTCATTTAAGTAATAAAAAAATAAAACTAAAAAGTGTTTGACAATTATGAATTTTAAGAATATAATTAAATTAAAATTATACACATATAAAAATTTGATTCGAATTATAGAAAGCATAAAGTAGAGTTTGGGATTTAAATTATTATACGTGAATAATAAAATAAAGGATAAATTATATTAAGGAGGGGTAGATGTGAGTAGTCAAGAAAGCAAACCAAAAGGAAACCTTATATCAAATTTTAGAGATGATATGAGAGACCCTAAAAAGAGAGCAGTATACACTTACTCAGGTTCTATAAATTTGGCATATAATTTTATAGGCTACTTTGTATCAACAGTAACAAACATATTTTTAACTGATGTAGCAAAGCTTGGGGTAATTATGGCAGGTGGTATGCAAATTGTACAATCTTTCATAAAAATGGCTATAGCTCCTATAACAGGTACAGTATTTGACAAACAACCATTTAAAAAAGGAAAATATTATCCTTGGCTTAGGTATGCACCTGCAGCATTAGCAGTAACATATGGAGTATTTTTCATAGTTCCATTAATGAAAATAAGTCCAACATTACTTTTACCTTTAATGACAGCATTGTTGTTAATAGCATCTTGTGCTCAACAAGTAGTTTTCACTATAATATATGCTATTTACCCTGTGGTTACTAAAACACCTAGAGACAGAGTTATAGGTTCAACTACTACAAATATATTCAAAGAAGTTGGAAAATTTTTAGTAGGTTTTTCATATCCGTTATTATTAGTTTTATTTGCAGATGTACTAGGTGGAGAAGGAATGGGTTATTTAGGTACTTATCTATTCTTTGCAGTAGGATGTCTTCTAGTATTTTGGTTTTCTTCAACAGAGATAATAAAGTCTGGAGCAGAAGCTGAAGTACTTCAAAAAGAAGAAAAACCAAAAATTAAAGCAAGTGAAATGCTAAAAGCTTTATTTACTAATGTACCACTTATGATGGCATTCTGTTTAGAGTTTCTTATATGCATAAGATCTATAGGGCTAGGACCTTTAGCTCCTTATTACTTTAAGTATGTAATAGAAGATGAACGTGGTTTGGCAGTATTTTTAGCAATAATGCCTTTGGTAAGTGTAGGATTTATGTTTTTCGCACCAGTATTTATAAGAATTTGTAAAGAACAAAAATTAGCTTCAATAATTTCTTTCTCTATATGTGCATTATGTCACTTGTTAGTTGCATGGACTCCTTGGGGGAGAACAACTTTAGGTGTAACTATGCTACTGGCAATTGGTGGAGGTTTCTCAAATGTAGTATCAATAATAAATCTTAACTTCTTTGCTGGTTCTTGTGATTATGGACATTGGAAATCAGGAAAAGATTTACCAGGTTTAAGTATGTCGCTATATCCAGTTGCAATACAAGTAGGTGTATTACTTGCGACTACTATAAGAACAATTTTAATGAATTCAATGGGATACCAAGCTGATATGGTAGTTACAGCAGCAGTTAAAACAGGTTTTATAAATATGATTTCTTACTCTATGGCAATACCTTTAATAATAGCTGTTGTTATAGCAATCTTATATCCAGTAAGTGATAAAAAACTAAATCAAATAAGAGAAGAATTAAATCAAAGAAATGCTTAATAAAAAATTTGAGTAAATGACTGAGTTTAGTTGTTAGAGTAAGTAGACGCAGTAGCGTTTATATAAATGAAAATACATATACAGAGGGGGCTTTTAAAAATGATAGAAAAGTTATTGAGAAATACAGTAAAAGAATTACATCAATATGTTCCAGGTGAACCAATAGAAAAAGTAAAAGAAAAATATGGTGTAAAAGAAATAATAAAACTAGCTTCAAATGAAAATCCTCTAGGACCATCACCAAAAGCAATGGAAGCTATGATTGAAATGTTAAAACAAGGTCAACTTTATCCAGAGCCAGAAGCTAATGAACTTAGAAGAAAATTGGCTGAAAAATTGGATTTAAAACCAGAAAACTTCATTGTTGCTAATGGTGCGGATAACGTTATCACACTAATAGGTGAAGCCTTTATAAATAGAGGAGATGAAGTTATATACTGTGACCCAACATTCCCATCTTATAGAACAGCAACTGTTAAAAATGAAGGAATACCAGTAGAAGTACCTTTAACAGAGGATTATAAGTACGATTTACAAGGTATATTAGATAAGATTACAGATAAAACAAAACTAATATGTATATGTAATCCTAATAATCCAACAGGAACAATCGTAGATGATAAAGAATTGGAAGAATTTTTAAAGAAAGTCCCTGAAAATATTATAACTATATTGGATGAAGCATATATAGAATTTTTAACAGTACCTAATTATGTGGATGGGCTTAAATATGTAAGAGAAAATTACAATGTTATAGTGACAAGAACTTTCTCTAAAATATATGGTCTTGCAGGGCTTAGAGTAGGGTATGGCATTGCTAAAGATGAGATAATAAGAACTTTATTTACAGTAAAAGAACCTTTCTCTGCTAATCGTGTTGCGATAAGTGGAGCAACAGCAGCACTTGATGATGATGAATTTATAAAGAAAACATATGAGTTAAATAGAGCTGGAATGGCTTACTTCAAAGATGAGTTCACAAAAATGGGATTTGATGTTGTAGATTCACAATCAAACTTCCTTTATGTAGATATGAAAACAGATATACCTAAATTGTTTGAAGACTTAAAACAAAGAGGATTTGTAATAAGACCAAATGCTACACATGCACGTGTAAGTATTGGAACTATGGAAGAAAACAAGAAATTTGTAGCAGTTTTAAAAGAAATATTAAATCTTAAGGAAGAACCAAGTATTAGCTAATAGATAGAAATATTACGAAATGGGGTGTAACTATGAGTTTAAAAATAAACGCAGAAAGATGTAAAAGTTGTGAATACTGCGTTATATCTTGTAAAAAAGGAGCATTAAAAATATCCGATAATATAAACACAGAAGGATATACTCATGTAGAAGTCGATGAAAGCAAATGCATACTTTGTGGAATTTGTTATCAAGTATGTCCAGATAATGTATTTGAAATAATTAAAGAAGAAGCATGTCAAGAGGCTTAAAAGGAGTTGGGAGAATATGAAAAAAATGTGGAAGGGGAACCACGCCATTGCAGAAGCAGCTCTAAGAGGTGGTTGTGAATTTTATGCAGGATATCCAATCACACCACAAACAGAGGTAATGGAGTTTTTATCACATAGAATGTCTGAACTTGGAAGAACTTTTATACAATCTGAAAATGAAATGGCTGCTATATACATGGTATATGGAGCATATGCAAGTGGAATGAGGTCTATGACTAGTTCTTCAGGACCAGGAATATCTTTAAAACAAGAAGGAATCTCATATTTATGTGCAAATCACTACCCTTGCGTAATTGTAAATGTACAAAGATGGGGGCCTGGCCTTGGTTCACTAGATTCAGCACAAACAGATTATTTAAGAGATACTAGAGGGGGAGGAAATGGAGATTATCATTTAATAGTTTATGCACCAAATAGTATTCAAGAAACTGTAGATTTAATGTATAACTCATTTGATGTAGCGGAGAAATACAGAGTGCCTGTTGAAATTTTGACAGAAGCAGCTTTGGGTCAAATGATGGAACCAGTAGAGTTTCCAGAGTTCAAGAAGAGAGAAGAAGACTTAGGTTGGACTTATGATGGAAGCAATAGAGACCATGCAAAAGTTCCAGATAACCAAAAACCAGCTTTTTGTATGGAAAAGCGTATGAGAATAACTGAAAATGAACAACAATGGGAAGATTATCAAGTTGAAGATGCAGAATATGTGTTTGTAGCGTTCGGGATACCATCAAGAACAACTATGAATGCTGTTAGAAGACTTAGAGAGCAAGGAGAAAAAGTTGGAATAATAAGACCAATAACAGTGTGGCCTTTTCCATATAAAGCATTTGAAAAGGTAAATAAAGATGTAAAAGGATTTATCTCAGTAGAATCAACTGATACAGGTCAGTTAGTAGAGGATGTTGCATTAGCTTCAAAGAAAATATGCAAAGAAAATGTACCTGTTTATGGATTGTTTAGTGGAAATCATATACCAAAAACATTACAAGTAATGGACACTTACAGCAAAATAAAATCTGGCGAAATTAAGGAGGTGTTCTAATATGGCTACAGATAGATTAACACCTAGCATTGTTTCAATACCAAACAAATTTTGCCCAGGTTGTGGTCATGGAATAGTAAACCGTATAATAGCAGAAGTGATAGAAGAAAATGGATATGAAAAAAATCATGTATTAACTTTAGGTGTTGGCTGTGTTTGTAATATGAATTTTAGCTGGAATGGTGATAAGATGCAAACTGCACATGGTAGAGCTTCATCTACAGCTATAGGAGTTAAAGTAGCACGACCAGATATGTTAGTTATGACTTATCAAGGTGATGGAGATGCATATGTTATAGGTCTTTCTGAAACATTAAATACTGCGTATAGAAATCATAATGTAACTGTATTTGTAATAAATAACAATAACTTTGCAATGACTGGTGGTCAAATGTCATGGACTACTATGCCAGGTCAAGTTACAACAACAAGTGTAAATGGAAGAGATATAAAAACTACTGGTAGTCCATTGAAAGTTCCTGAAATGGTGGCAAATTACTTTGATGTAGCCTATGTAGCGAGAGGCTCAGTTCATAGCCCAAAAGAAATAATTAATCTAAAAAAATATATAAAAAATGCTATAGAAGCTCAATTAAATGGAGAGGGATATTCATTGGTTGAAATATTAGCACCTTGCCCAACCAATTGGGGTGTATCATTAGAAAAATCTATCCAGTGGATGGAAGAAGAAATAGTGCCATATTATGCTCTTGGCGAATTTAAGCAAAGGGATGGTGAATAGTTATGGAAAAAGAGTTAGTATTTGCAGGATTTGGTGGTCAAGGAGTCTTAACTTTAGGTTTAATTGTAGCTGAATCAGCACTTGAATTAGGAAAACAAGTTACTTGGATGCCAGCATATGGTCCAACTATGAGAGGTGGAAAAGCATATAGTGTGGTTAAGTTTTCTGATGAGAGTATAGGTGGACCTGACATGGAAGAAATAGATGTTTTAGTAGCAATGAATAAGCCATCCTTAGATTATATAAATTTAGTAAAAGAAGGAGGAACAGTAGTTATTAATACGTCTGCTATAGATGAAAATATAGTATTAAGAGAAGATGTAAATGTAGTTAAAATAAATTGTCAGGAATTAGCTCAAAGGGCAAACAATCCAAAAGCAGCAAATGTAGTAGTTCTTGGAGCATTGATTGCAAAAACAGGATTGTTTGAGAAAGAATTAGCTATAAAAACTATGTGTGATTTCTTTGAGGAAAAAGGAAAAGGCAAATTTAATATTCAAAATGAAGCAGCATTCATGGAAGGCTATAATAACGCCATTTAATAAATTACCCTTATCTTAAGTGATTCATCTCAAGATTTAACAAATCTTAAGTGTCAAGAGAAGCTTTATCTTGAGATAGAATTCACTTAAAATCACAACTATAAATATATAGGAGAGTGAATTTATGAGTTTGGAAAAACTTATTAGACCAAAGAGTATTGCTATAGTAGGAGTTACTGATAAACTTGGCTTTGGTAGAAGTGCAGCACTTAGCATAGTAAAAAGTAAAGATACAGATAGAGTATATTATGTAAATCCAAAAAGAGAAGAATTATTTGGAAGAAAATGCTATAAGACAATACAAGAAGTTCCAGAAGTTGTAGACTGTGTGGTAGTATGTACACCTAGAAATGTAGTTCCATCTGTGTTAAAAGATTCTGGAGAATTAGGAACAAAGGCAGCAGTGGTATATGCTAGTGGATTTGCAGAAGAAGGAACAGAAGATGGAGTAGATTTAGAAAATCAACTTATAGAAATATCTAATACATATGATATGAAAATATTAGGTCCAAACTGTATGGGATTACTAAACTGCATAGATAAAGTTAATCTATGGGCTGGTGGTTCTAAGTGGGATTTGGATACTAAAAAACCAGGTATAGGAATTGTAGGGCAGAGTGGATTTATAACTGCAGAAATTGTTTCAAGTGATTATTTTAATATATCTTATGGTTTTTCAACAGGAAATGGAAATATAGTTACACTAGAAGATGCAGTAGACTTCCTTGTAGATGATGATTATGCATCAGTAATAGCTATTTATCTTGAGGGACTAAAAAATCCTCAAAAATTTATAAATGCATTAAAAAAAGCAGCTCAAAAAAGAAAACCAGTAATAATCTTGAAATCAGGAAGGTCAGAAAAAGGAGCTATATCAGCTGCTTCTCATACAGGAAACTTAGCTGGTTCAAGTAAAGCTTTTGAGAGTATTTTTGAAAAGTATGGAGTAATTTCTGTAGAGAATTTAGAACAATTTATGAGTTTAGCTCAGGCTTTTAGTGTCTTAGATGGTAATTTACCTAAAAGTTCTAATTTTGCAGCAATAAACTTCTCAGGTGGAGAAAACACTATTTGCGCAGATTTAGCAGAAGAAAATTGTGTAGAACTTGCAGAAATATCTGCTGAAACTAAAGAAGAGATGAAAAAATATCTTCCAGGATTTGCAACACCTAAAAATCCATTAGATGCTACTACTGCATTATTTCATGAAAAAGATATGATAGTAGGTTTATTACACACATTTGATAAAGATGATAGTGTTGGATTTACTATGATAGGTGCAAATATAAGAGATGAAGAAAATGAAATGCATGAGACTCTTTGTCAAGCTGTAAGTGAAGCTAGAGAAAAAGGCTTAAAGAAGCCTGTATTTGCAGTTCCTACACTTGAAGGAAATAGATATCTAAATTATAGGGCTAGATTAGAAAATAGCCAAGTACCTATAATGTCATCAGTTGGGACTACATTTACTTGTTTCAATAAAATGGCTAAATTTGTAGATTATGATTATTCAAAGAGGACTTTAGATTTTGAAGCTGTTAAGAAAAGAGACTCAAATAATGTAGTAGCCTTATCAGAATTAGATAGTAAAATTGAAATGAAGAAATATGGAGTACCAGTTCCAGGTCAAGGTATTGCAAAAAGTATTGATGAATTAGATGAAATTTTGAAGTACATCAACTATCCTGTTGTCCTAAAAATAAACTCTTCAGAGATATTACACAAATCTGATGTTGGAGGAGTTAAAGTAGGAATTAATAATAGAGAAGAGGCAGTAAGTGCATATAATGAGATTTTAACTAATGTAAAAGAAGCAAAACCAAATGCCAAGATTGATGGTATATTGGTTCAAGAAATGGTTGAAAGTGGAATAGAAATAATTATTGGTATAACTAATGATGACCAATTTGGACCAATGCTATTAGTTGGTTTAGGTGGAGTATTTGTAGAAGTATTTAAAGATACTACTTTATATCCATTAGCTATAAATCACGATGAAGCTATAATGATGCTTAAAAAATTAAAATCATTTAAGCTTTTAAATGGATACAGAGGTAGCGAACCTTGTGATGTTGATGCTCTTGCAGATATGATGGTTAAATTAGGTAAATATGCGTATGAAAACAAGGATGAGGTTAAGGAAATAGATTTAAATCCTGTATTTGTATACCCTAATGGAAAAGGCGTATGTGCAGTAGACGCTTTAATAGTTAAATATAAATAGTTAACAAGTTTTGGTATTCAACCATAATCAAAGTACCGACTAAAAATCACACTAATTTATAGATTGTGATTTTTAGTCACCCCACATTTAATTATAGAATACTTTAAGTTAAAAATAGAGCCTTAAATATGGTTATAAAATAGTAATGTATAAAAAATAAAATACTATATATAAGACAAATTATAAAGGGTGTTTTAATGAATAGAATCAATCTTGATTTTCATTAAAACACCCTATATATTATACTAAAAATTTTAAAGTTAATATTTTTATATTGTTACAGGTGGATTTGTTGGTGCTGAATATGTACGAGTAGCCAATTCTTGGTCTACAAAGAATAACCCACCTTCTCCAGCAAGTTTAACACGTTTTATATTGTCTTCGCAAGTTGTCTCTTCTTCTGCTTGTTCAGATATAAACCAAAGTAAGAACTGAGAAGTTCTAAAGTCTGCTTCAGAGTTTGCTACAGCAGCTAGATTGTTTATTAAAGCAGTAACCTTTTGTTCATGAGCTAATGTACGTTCAAGAATATCCATTGCAGAAGTGAAGTCTGCATCTGGCATTGGTATAGCATCAAGCTGAACCTTTCCTCCTACATTATGTAAATACTTGTAGAAATACATAGCATGGTCTGTTTCTTCTTTATATTGAACATAAAACCAATTAGAAAATCCTTTAAGTCCTTCTGCTTCAAGATAAGAAGACATAGAAAGGTAAAGATATGCAGAATATAATTCATGGTTAATCTGTTCATTAAGTAATTTTTCCATTTTAGCTGAAATCATTTTTATACCTCCAAATTTTAAACGTTCTTATAAGATATAATAATATTAAATGGAAAAATATTCAATAAAAGAGATTAAATATTTTATATATTTAATCAAAATTTATACTACCATTAAAAAAATTATAGCTTACTATGGCTACAGAGCCAATTAGTGGTGCATTTGCTCCAAAATTTGAATGTTTTACATTTATTTTTTTATATTTAGAAAAACTTGCTGAAGCAGTCAATTTTTTCAATAATGTATTTTCTATAAATGTACCAGGGATATTAAAGTCATAACCTATTATTATAGAACTACAATCAATTAATGTCAGTGTATTTACTAATGCATATGATATGTATGTACAAAATTCATCAAGTAAAAACATACCAAGATTGTCCTTGTTGTTGGCTTCATCTATTAACTTGACTAGAGAAAAATCTTTACAATTAATTAGTGGAGAATCTGGATAAATATGACTTAACGATTCAATTCTTTTAATTAACTTACTCACACTTGTATAATAGTCTAGACATCCATTATTGCCACAACTACATACTGGACCACTAAAATTAATAGAAGTATGTCCTATTTCACCACTTTGACCTAAATTACCAGTGTGAAGTTTATTTTCTAATACTAAACCAGCTCCAATTCCGTTCATTATATGTAAATATATATAATTTGGAATATCCTTACCTAGGCCATACATTTTTTCAGCCAAAGCACCTGCATTAGCATCATTTATCAAAAATATAGGTAAATCAGATATTTCTCCTATAAAACTTACTATGTTTAGGTTTGATACATTTCCAAAGTCTGGAGGATTTAATATTATACCATTTATATTATCTACAGGACCTATTGAAGAAATCCCAATTCCAATTACATCCCTTTTGTTATTTTTCATTATTTTAGTAAACATTCGCTTTATTATATCTTTTAAAACATCATTTGACAGACATTTAGGGTAAGTTTCAAAAAGTTGTTTGACAATATTGCCTTTTAAATCTGCAATGACTACCTTACAAATATTTCTTCTTATTAAAATTCCACAAACACAAGGAGATATATTAGAAATGTCTAATAAAATAGGTTTACGACCTGATGAATGTGCATTTAAAGTTGATGATTCTATCTCTCTAATCATGTTTTCATTAATAAGCTCAGTGACTAGGTTTGACAAAGTCATTTTAGTAAGACCTGTAGATTTAGCCAAATCAACTCTAGACATAGGAGTATTTGTAGAAAGTAGTTTCAGTATTATTAACTTATTTTTAATTTTTACATCTTTTATGTTAGAACCTTGTTTGTTGCTCATCGGAGATCTCCTTAAAAAAGTTAAGTATTTTTATGTATTTTCATATATATACTATGACCTTATAATAGAATAATATTTGATTAAGTTCGAAAATACCATTAATTAAAATATATCACATTATATATTAGAATAGCACTAAAAATATGTTATAATAGGATGAAAAAATATTAAAATAAATTAAGGTATACAATAATAAATTAGAATTTGAGGTGAAATACTATAGATAAATATACAAAAGAAGAATTGGTAGAAACACTGAGATTTGTATCTTCAGTTATTAGTAGATGTGAAAAAGCGCAACTAAAGTTTATGGAAGGGACTTCTCAACACTCACTCCTTAAGAATAGGATAAAAGCAATGTATATTTCTAAATCATTAATAACAAATGAAAATATAATAGATAAATATACAAAAGAAGAATTAATAGAAGCACTACGACCTGTATCTTCAAGTATCAATAAATGTGAAAAAGCACAGTCAAAATTTGCAGAGGGTACTACTAATTACAAACGATTTAGAAATATAATAAAAGCAATGTATATTTCTAAATCGTTAATAACAGATGAAATTAGTGGAAGAAGTTAAATTCTAGAGCTTTGTGGCTTTTCTTGACTTTTCATATCTAAAATTTTCTATTTTAATGTCATGAAGAAGGATTAGTTTTCTATTTTTCTTTTATGTGTGAATATATATAAACTGATAAATAATAAGACAATAAAAACTATGATTGTACTAATGCAACCACCTATTGTAGCTTGAACAGGCATATCATAATAAGTTGTTTTATCCGAAAAATACATAGATACTCGGTAGGCAAAACCACCAGGAACAATAAAGCCTTTTTCCATACCTATGAAGAAGCAGGAAACAAAGCTATAAATCATACCTACTACGCTTGTCACAATAATATTTCTGCTTAGATTTATTACGATTGCTCCTGTACAGGTAGTTATAAATACAATAATAAGGGTTTCAAGAGCAAAACCGAACATCAAAGAAAGAAACAGTGAAATATTGATTGTTATTTTTCTCATTAACTGTAAAATAACAATCAGTACAGCAAATAGAAAGAGCAATGTAATAGCAAATAATATACCAATGATAAATGATACCATAATTTTTGAAAAGAACAACTTTGATTTTGAATATCCGTAGCTTATCCAGTTAATGTATGTCTTGTTTTTGTATTCTTGATAGAAAAGTGAACCTACAAGAATAAAATTCACTATCGGAAAAAACATGGCAAATTGATTATTCATAAAAAAGAACAAATCCTGAATTGTATTCGTGCTGTTATTGAAAAGAGCTCCAGCGCCACCAGTCAATACAGGGATTAGTGATAAGAGCAGAAGGAATAATATAAACCATTCTCTTTTTAGTTTGAAAAATTCATTTTTAATTAAGGTTATCATTATATCTTCTCCTTTTTAGAACAAGTCATAATAGTTTCATATATAGATTCTAGTTCTTTTTTGTCAAAATCATTGTTCATAATTTTTACAACCTGACCACTATGGATGAAGATAATACTATCTGCAATAGTTGCAATTTCAGTAAGGTTGTGGCTGGATACTAAAATACAACGTTTTGGAGATTTTAGAGTATTTTTCAAAAGCAAATGAATTTCTTTTATACCCATAGGGTCGAGACCATTTGTAGGCTCATCTAAAAGTAGATATTTTGTATCTCCTAAAAATGCACGAGCTATAGCAAGTCTCTGCTTCATGCCAAGAGAAAGTTGTGAGAATAGTTTTTCCTTGTCATTCCATAAATTTACTTGTTCTAGAGTAGTCTTAATATCTGGATTCTTTATTTCTAAATAGCTAGTATGCAATAGAAGATTTTCTTCTACTGTCAATTTAGGATAAAAGGATGGATATTCAATAAGACTTCCAATCTGTCGATTTGAAACAGGTTTGTTATCACAAAGGATTTCCCCTGAAAAGGCAGTAAGCCCCAATAATGATTTGAACAGCGTTGTTTTGCCTGAACCATTTGGACCTAAAATGCCGTATATTTTACCTTGTTCCAATGTAAGATTGATATTGTGAAGTATAGTGGAGCCATTTATATTCAGATTAACATTTTTGATTTGTAACATTTAGAACCTCCATTATTGTGTAATTAAGAAAATAAGAAAGGTTACTACATAAATAAAAAATGTAATGCCAAGTAGTTTTCCCTTCTCCTTTAGTCCTTTTAAACCATATTTAAGAATACAATTGAGTGCTGCTAACATACAAACAGCGAGCGCAATCATGGAAATCACTAAAGTAATTGTAGAAATCATTTTTTCACCTCCTTGGCTCTTATCTTATCAAAAAAGTTTAAATTTTTTTTAAGAAAAGTCTAAGGAAAGTCTAAAGATATAAAAAGAGGGCAAATAATATAGCCCTCCAAAATCATAAAGTTTGGACAGGAAAGGAGATACAGATTTCAAATATTTCGTTATGCAAGTGTGCTGAAATTTTACCACCCATTTGCAAGGTTAATTTATGTGCGATTGCCAATCCTAGCCCTGTTGTTTTTTTTGAACGTGATTTATCTGTTGTATAAAAACGGTCAAATAAGTGTGGTAAATCTTCTTGACGAATTGTTTTTGAATGATTAGAAATGGTTATGTAGCATTGGTGATTGTTTGTTGTAGAACTTATCTTATATTTACCATCACCATGAATTAAGGCATTATAGGATATATTCGAAAATACACGACATAAAGCATATTTATCTGCCCAGACAATAGCTGGCTCATTTGGAATATCAATTTGTGGTATAGTTGCTTTTTTCTCAAAATCACTATAATAAGTTGCCAGAACATCACGCAAAATGCTATTTATATCAATACTCTGATTTTGTAATTTTAATTCGTTTGCTTCAATACGTGCGAATTCAAACAGCTGGTCAAGTAATTGTTTTACAGCAGTAATACGCTCACTAGCAATTCCTATATATTCTCGCTGTTTTATAGACAACTCTTGCTCTAATAGCTGTATATATCCACTTGCTGTTGCAAGTGGGGTACGCAAATCATGGGAAAGGCTTGTGATTGTGTCTCGAAATAAGGAATCCTTTCGTTCAATCTGTTCTCCTATATGTCTATACTTTTCTAAAAGATTATTAATACTAATTGCTAATTCTTGTATATCATGGTCAGTCTTTTCTAAGGTTATTTCAACTTGTGTATCGCGTGTATAAATAAAATCTATCTGTTTTTTGATTTGCTTCACTTGTTGTTTTTGGATGACCAGTTTGCTTATTAGATACAAACACACTAATATTAGAAAAATGCATAATATTATCATATAATCACCGTCTTTCTAATTTTCGTAAATCTGATTTTTGATATAGTAAAAAAGAAAGAGTAGCTGGAATAAAAATGTATGAAGTGATTGTTAGTAAAATCTTAGGTAATTGATAAATGTATAAATTTATCTTCATTTTGTGAGATAGTCCAACAATCCAATATTGATAAAGTGAATAATTTAAATCTAGTGCGGTACTAATCTTTGTAAGATATAAGTACAAAGTTCCTAGCAGGCAAAAGTTTATTACAATCACAATGGCACGAAAACGAAATAAACAGCTTATTAAACAGATAAATGTGGTATATCCAAGAAAACATAGTATTTGTAATAGTAAGTACCCAATAATCAAGGGGATAGAATATTCAATTTGCGGTTGCTTTATCCATAGTGATAGGATAAACAAATACGCTACTAAAAAACTTACTATAGTGTAAAGTAGTGTCCCAATCCATGATGCAACTAATTTTCCATAAAATAGGCTAGTACGTGAGATTCCTTTTGAAAGCAAAATGGCATAAGTACCCCTATGGTAATCCTCTGTAAAGTATAATCCAAGAAATAAAGTTAAAGGAAAAATTAAACTATAGTCAGAAAATAAAAACTCTGTAAATTTATTTAGTGATACAGTTGCTTGTATGTTCATTTTAGTTGGCACTTTCACTGTGTCATAGTGAAAGGTTAGAGCAAGAGAAAGCATAAAAAATGCAGATAACAGTAAACAATAAAAAAACAAGCGACTTTTTCGAATGCGGTAAAATTCACTTTGAATGATTTTAATCAATACTTTCACCTCCTGCTATTTTTGATAAATATTCCTGAGGATTCATTCCTGCAATCCAAATTTCAGATACTTCAACACCTGCTGATACTAATAGAGTATTGATTTTGGAAGAATACGACAAAGGACAAAATACACGAACTAAATCATCATCCAAAATTTCATATTGAGAAAATTCTTTTTGCAATATGGGAATTGCTTTAAATAGTTGTGGTGTTCGAATTTTAACACACCTATCACACCTTTTGGTTAATTCTGATGGTGTTAATTCAGCTAATATCTTTCCATTCGCAAGTACACCATACTTTGAAGCAATTTGAGAAGCTGTATTGTAATGTTGGTCTGTCAATAAAAATGTAATATTTCTATCTTTATTTAGAGCGGAAATGATGGATAGTAAATGGTCACTTTCATGAGCATCCAATCCAGAAAAAGGCTCATCCATCAATATAAAATCTGGTTTTCCTAAAAGAGCAATACCTAAATTTACAAGGCGTTGTACAGACAAAGGTAAATGGCAAACAGCTCGATTTTCGTTTAAGTCCAATTCAAGAACTTTTTCAAATTTACACTTTAATATACCAAATGATAGAGCAAAATAGTTAAGCATTTCAGAAATTGTCATTTTTCCTATAAAAAAAGGTTCTTGTGGAACATATCCGACTCTGCTTTTTTCTTGATTATAGTTTGAATTTTCAAATAACTTAATTGTCCCACTTTGTGGAATGATTGTTCCAATCAAGGTTTGAAGTAATACTGTTTTTCCTGTAATATGACAACCATATAAAACATAAATTTCTCCACGTTTTATCTGAAAAGATAGGTCTTTTACACCAGTTCCGTTTGAGAAAATATATGATAAGTTTTTTACTTCCAATGCAAGACTCAAATGATTGTCTCCTTTCTTGTGTATTATATCTTACTAAAATAACATAAATTTATTTATAAGTTTTTAAGGATTAGACATGCATTTTGAAACCCAATCCCCAAACAGTTTGAATATACTGTTCGTTTGGATTTATCTTTGAAAATTTTTTACGAAGATTTCCAATATGAACATTGATTGAATTGTCATCTCCAATAAAATTATCATTCCAAACATTCTCAAAGATATTATTCTTGGTGAAAACTTTATTAGGAGCAGAAATAAGTAGTTGTAAAATCAAATATTCGTATTTTGTAAGTAGCAGGGGAGTTTCACCAATTTTTACTTCCATTGTAGTTGTATTAAGGGATAAATCTTTGAATCGTAAAATATCTTCATAAAGAACAGATTTCTTGTAACGACGCAATACAGTTTCTATACGTATCAATAATTCTTGATTGTCAAATGGCTTTGTTATGTAATCGTCTGCACCATTTCTCATTAAGTTTACTTTGCTTTCAATATCTGTTTTGGCAGATACACCTATAATTGGAATATCTGATTTATTTTTTATATGATTTAGCACAGTTTCACCTGGAATTCCTGGTAACATTAAATCAAGTAAGATTAAATCAAAATTTTGTTTTTCTAATATTAAAAGTACTTCACTCCCTGAATAAGCACAAACTACTTCATATCCATTTTGTAATAGCAGTCGACTTATCATATCACTTAGTAGTGTGTCATCTTCAACAATTAAAATTTTACTCATATTTTTCACCTCTTGTTTTCTTATCAATAGGTTTTGGGGATTTTTTTTGCTATGATCCATATCCACATATCCTACGCAATACATTATATTTCGTTTATTTAAATAAAGCAATAAAAGATATTTTTTATTAATTTCCACAAGACATTTATTAAATAATGAAAGTATTATATAATTTATAATAAATTTTTATATGCAATAAATTTCATTATTGTATAATATTAAAATGAATATAAAGTGTATTTACTAGCTTTTATTACAAATTGTTACCAAATATGTATGTATTAGAACTAAAAAATAGAAAATTGTAACTAAAATGTAAATTTTTTCTATAATATATCTAATATTATGGAAACTTTTTGTAATTTATGATATAATAAGAAACATATAATTATTAAATTATAATAAATGACTATAGCGTAGATGTATTACTATGTTATAGTCATTTTTGGATTAAACTTGATATATCAAGGGGGAAGAATATGAGAACAATTAAAAGAGTTTTAGCATTAGGTTTAACATTAGCTATATTTCTAATGAACGCACCTAATGTAAGTGCATTAACATCAGATACCATTAAAGGTAAGAACATATACGAGACGGCTGGATTAATAGCAGATAAGACGAGTTATGATACAGCAATTGTAGTAAATATGGATAGTTCTATAGCAGATGGTCTTTCAGCAAGTGGTCTTGCTGGTGCTGTAGATGCTCCGATTTTACTTGCTCAAAAAAGTAACATACCAAATGAAACAAAACAAAGATTAAAAAATGTAAAAAAGATATACATAATAGGTAAAGAGTTATCAATAAGTAAGTCAGTAGAAACTGAGCTGAAAAATACAGGAGCACAAGTAACTAGATTAGGTGGAGATGATAGAATAAAGACTAGTTATAGTGTTGCCAAAGAAGTAAGTAGCATTAAAAAAGTTGATGAAGTTATATTAACTAATGCATATAAAGGAGAGGCTGATACTATAAGTGCTGCACCTGTATCAGTAAGAGATGTAGCTCCTATAGTACTTACAGATGGAAAAAGTGTTCCTTTTTCAACAAATAATGTAAAATCATATGCTGTAGGTGGAAGTATTTCTATGAGTACTAGTTTAGTTAACAAGACTAACTCTAAGAGACTTGGTGGTTCAGATAGATATGATACAAATAAAAAAGTTATAAAAGAATTTTATCCAGATTCATCAGAATTTTATTTAAGTGATGGATATGATTTAGTAAATGCTCTTACAGGTTCTACAATTGCTAAAGATAATCCAATTGTATTAGTATCAGAAGATAGTGATAAATCCATACTAGCAGGAGCAGATAAGATAACTAGATTAGGCTCAATAAGCGATAGTGTATATAATAAGTGTGTTTCTGCTGCACAGAATAATGGTGATTCATCTACAAAAGGGGATTCACCTATGAAAGATGAGACAAGCATATTAGGTAAACCAACAGCTAGCTTAGAAGCTTGTTTAAAATGGGCAAAATCTAAAAAAGCCAATGATTTATTTATAGAATTGATACCAATATTATATGATACGGCTGTTCAAGAAGGTGTAAATCCTGTTTTAGCTGTAGCTCAATCAGCAAAAGAAACTGGTTTCTGTAATTTTGGTGGAGTATTAGATGCATCATTTAAGAATCCTTGTGGACTTAAGACTTCTGTTGGTGGTTCTGATACTGACAAAAATGCACACTCAAGATTTGATACTTGGGAAGATGGAATACTAGCTCAAATTCAACATTTATGTCTATATGCAGGACAAGAGGGCTATCCACTTTCAAATCCAGTAGATCCTAGACATGAAAAATCTTTGTTTGGGAAAGCTAAAACAGTTGAAAGTCTTTCTAATAATTGGGCTGGTGGTCAATATGGACAAGACTTAGTTAGAATGATGGGAGAAATTGAGGCGACAAAGTAATTAAATTATTAATTTAATGGTGATATTTAATGAGTTTCATTAAATAGTCAATTTAAAATTACAAATAAGGAAAATTTATTATGAAAAAAAGTAATGTTTTTAGTATTATATTTCCTACAATAATAATGTTATTGATGTTTTTAACTTTTGCTACAGATATATTCAATATACCAGATATTCATGCTAAAGGGATTTTTGTAATAGGGATGGTTTTAATTTTTCCAATTGCCTTTTTAATTCAAGGGATAGTTTGTGTACTGAGTAAAACCAACTGGATTTTATCACTTGTAGTATCTTTAATAACTTATATAATATTAATGTATATATTTTTAAATGATTCAGCATATGTCTATGTTTTACTTTATGCCGCCTTTTATATGATTGGATATATAACAACTAAGATTTGTAAAAAAATGCAAATTTTCAAAAGATAAATTAAGCAAAATACATTAATAAGGAAGTGTCTGAATTGATTTTCTAAAATCAAAAGATAGATACTTCCTTTTTTATGTAAAAATAAAAGATTTCTTTAAGAGGAAGTATTGTAAATAAAATTTAACCATTATCATTTTCTTTTAACAATTGTATACAATAAACCTGTAGTATAATTAAAATAGATAAAATAAAGGGAGGGATAATATGAATTTAATTGATAATCATATTCATACTAATTTTTCAAGTGATGGAAAGGATTCAATGGAAGATACAATAAAAAAAGCTATAAGCATAGGTGTTAGATATTTAACTTTTACAGACCATTTAGAACATGATGAAGGGAAGGGATTTTGTATAGATTATAACAACTATGTCCCAGTGTTTAATAAACTAAAAGAAAAGTATAGAAATGATATAGAATTATTATTAGGTGTTGAAGTAGGATATAGAAAACATTTAAAAAATGAAATAGAAGATGTAATAAATTCACATCCTTTTGATTTTGTATTATGTTCAACTCATACAATTGACAATGTACCTGTTCCATCAAAAAAATACTTTGAAGGACTTAGTAAAGAAGATGCATATTATAAATATTTTAATAGCATACTTGAAACTAATCATGAATTTAAAGATTATAATATATATGGGCATTTAGATTATATATCTAGATATGGGATATATTCAGATAACAGAGTAATATATAATGATTTTAAAGATATTATTGATGAAGTTTTAAAGTCAATAATCAATAATGGAAGTGGAATAGAGTTGAATACATCTGGTTATAGATATGGATTAAATGCCATACATCCAAATGAAGATATCTTAAAAAGATATAGAGAACTTGGTGGCTTTATAGTTACTGTAGGTTCTGACTCTCATAGAGTAGAAGACATATGTAAAGATTTTGATGTGGCTTATGATATGCTTAAGTATCTTGATTTTAAATATGTATCATTATTTAAAGAGAGAGAAACTTATTTTTTAAACATAGAAAAAGTTAAATCTAATAATATAGCATAGAGAGCTAATATGACATATATAGTCTTTTTAAATAATTTAAAAGTTAGTATAAAAATTAATAGCATAATATTGTATCCTCTAGGAAAATACTAGAGGTTTTTATTTTGTAAAAAAAATAATAAAGATAAGATTACTTTAATAAAAGTGATTATTATAACTTAGAAAACTATTACTATTATATTTAACTATTATATCTTTTTATTATGATATAATAGTTAAATACATTAACCTATCTTTAAATCATGCAAATTATTAGAAAGAAGGGATAAAGTTGTCTAATAAAAATAAAGAAAATATAACTTTAAGCAATCAAATCACAGAATCAACTCAACAAACTTTAACAAAAGAAGCTATACTACATATACCAATGAGCAACTATGCTTATGGTTATGATAGAGAAACATTACATATAAGAATTAGAACTAAAAAAAATGAGGCAAAAAGAGTAACTTTAAGGATAGGTGACCAATATGTATGGGACAAAGGAGGTGCAGGAGGAGGAAATCTAAATGCATCTGGACTTGGTTGGTCTGGCGGAACAAATATAACAATGAATAAAGAAGTAGAAACAGAATTATTTGATTATTGGATAGCTGAGTGTAAGCCTTTAAATAAACGTTCGAGATATGGATTTATAGTAGAAGGTAAAGAAGAAAAAATTTTATTTACAGAAAAAAAGATAATAAAATTAGGAAGCGAAAATGATGAGAAAGAGTTATGTGAAATAAGTAATTTTTTTGGATATCCATATTTGAATTATATAGATATACCTAAAGTCCCAAATTGGGTAAAGGGAACTGTTTGGTATCAGATATTTCCTGATAGATTTGCAAATGGAAATCCATCTATAAATCCAGAAGGAGTAGATGTATGGGGAGCTATTCCAACAAGAGATAATTTTACAGGTGGAGATTTACAAGGTGTAATAGACCACCTAGATTATTTGAGTGATTTAGGGGTAAATGGAATTTATTTTTGTCCTATTACAGTTGGAAAAACTAATCATAGATATGATACGATGGACTACATGGAAATAGACCCTACCTTAGGTGATAAAGCTACTTTGAAAAAACTAATAGAAGAAGCCCATAAAAGAAATATAAAAATAATGTTGGATGCTGTATTTAATCATATAGGATATTATTCTAAACAGTGGCAAGATGTAGTTAAAAATAAGGATAATTCGAGATATAAAGATTGGTTTTATATAAAAGATATGAGTAAAGTTGATACTCCAATAGAAGAAATAGATGAAAAAAACATACCTTATGAAACTTTTGGGTGTGAAAAATACATGCCGAAACTTAACACAGAAAATTCAGAAGTAATAGAATACTTATTGAGTGTAGGTAGGTATTGGATACAAGAATTTGATATAGATGCATGGAGATTGGATGTATCAAATGAAGTAGATCATGTTTTCTGGCGAAAATTTAGACAAGAGATTAAAAGAATAAAACCTGATATATACATATTGGGAGAAATTTGGCATGGAAGTTTACCATGGTTGATGGGAGACCAATTTGATTCAGTTATGAATTATTTAATGTCAGAAGCTATGAAACAATTCTTTTGTACAAATGAGATAAATGCTGAAGAATTTAAATATATGATAAATGATGTAATAGTAAGCTATCCAATGCAAGTCAATGAAGTTATTTTTAATTTACTTGGAAGTCATGATACTACTAGAATATTGACTTATGCAAATGCTAATATAGGTAAATTTAAACTTGCATATTTATTTATGTTTATACAATCAGGAAGTCCTTGTATATACTATGGTGATGAAATAGGAATGCAAGGAGAACTAAGTCCAGTATCTGAAGGACAAAGAAAATGTATGGAATGGAATGAAGGAAAGTGGAATAAAGATATACTTGATTTTATGAAGAATATTATTAGACTTCGTAAATCAAATAGAGAGCTTAGAACTGTATCAAATGAGTGGATACTAGCAGATAAAGAAAATGGAACAATTATATTAAAGAAAGAATCTATTACAATAATAATAAATAATTCATCCAAAGATTCAATCTTAAAGTTACCAGATTATTTGATGAATAGAAAAGTAAAAGATTTATATGAAGAAAAGATAATTGATTTAAAGAAAGAAATAACATTAAAAAAATACGAGTTTATTATTTTAAAATAATGTAACAATGTACTTGATTTAAGATTAACTATAACTTTTTATATTCTTTTTATATTATTTAAACAAAGTATCTTTAATTATAATAAATGAATTAAGTATAATTTTATATACAGATGATTTGTAATAAAACTTGTTAAGAAAAGTTTGTATTTAAATGAAAATGAATATTGAAGTTTTTAATTATTTTGTAATTTAGTAAAAAGGAGAATTACTGAATAAGTAGAGGGAAGGGAAAACATGAATGACTATAAAGAATATATAGTTACAGTAAAGTCTAGTATTGTAAATTTAATTTTAGGTTTGATATTTTTATCAATTGGGATTGTATTAAGTGTATTTTGTGTATATATTAAGCAGTATTACATATTAGTCATTACTATTGCACTTACAATATATGGATTAACTTCAATTCTCAAATATACAAGAAAATATATTAGTTTTGATTTATATAATATTAAAGTTCGTAAATGTATAGGGAGTGAAAAAGAGTATTCATATTGTGATATTACTAGAATTTCAATAAATAATAAGAAGCAGGAATGTCCAGTTAAGATATATGTGGATAATAATAAAATTGCAACTTTTTTTATATCCGATAAAAATTATATGTCTGCTATAGCTGAAATGAAGCGAAGAGAGTTACCATTTGATGATAAAAGTATAGATTATATATCAGATATGCCACTTTGGATTCCAATTCCATCCAGTGAGATTAAAAAATTTTGTAATGAAGCTTCACGAAAACTTGAAAAACAGGTTAAAGAGGATTTGTGTAAAATAGAAAAAGAGTTTGGGACAGATATATCTTTTTCTTTTGGTATAGATGTTGAAGAAAATCCGTTTGTATGTGTATTTTTAGTATGTATTATGAAGAATGAAAACTATACAAAAGTTATAAAAAAATACAAAGGGAAAAAAGCATGGGCTATGTTTCCTGTATATATAGTGGGGCCACAACTATATAAGAAAGAAATTGAAGATGGCAAATTTATTTGCAATATAAATTATTTAAATGCTTTTTCTGGAAAGATGTGGTCAAATTTTTCTCGAGTGATAAAAAGATATGGTGTGCAAGAGAGTGAAATAGATGTGGGTTTTGAATTAAAGAGTGAATTAGATTGAATAGTTCTATAAAGAATATTTAAAATATAAAAGAATATCTAAAATATGAGATATAGACGCAAAATAAATTAATTATTAGTCTAAAAAATCCTTATAGAGAAAGGGGTATAGGAATGCTTGAAGCATTTATATTTGATTTAGATGGAGTGATTACAGATACAGCAGATTATCATTATTTAGCTTGGAAAAAACTAGCTGATGAGATTGGTATAGACATAGATAAGGAATTTAATGAGTCTTTAAAGGGTATAAGTAGAATGGAATCATTAAATAAAATATTAGAATATGGATATAAAAAAGATTCATTTTCAGAAGAAGAAAAAATGAAAATGGCTGAAGACAAAAATAACTATTATGTATCTTTAATAAACAAGATAACTTCAAATGATATTTTACCAGGTATAAAAAATTTACTTGATGATATAAAATCTAATAATATAAAGATAGGATTGTCTTCTGCAAGTAAGAATGCTACAAATGTATTGAAACACCTGGGCATAAGTGACCAATTTGATTTCATAGCAGATGCATCAAAATGTAAAAACAACAAACCATATCCAGATATATTTCTCATGTCAGCAAAGGGGCTTGGTGTAAATCCTAAAAATTGTATAGGTATAGAAGATGCAAGTGCAGGTATTGATGCTATAAACTCAGCCAATATGTTTTCTGTTGGAGTTGGAGATTATAAAAATCTAAAAAAAGCAAATTTACTTGTAAATTCAACAAGTCAATTAAATTTTAAGTATATATTAAGTGAGTATAATAAGTATATAGTTAGGAGCGTTATATGAAATGTTTGTTTGATAATATAAATGAGTGGAAAATTATACAAGACAAGATTGAAAGTAAAGAGAATAGATTAGCAGAGTCTATAATGAGTATGGGTAATGGGTATATGGGTATGAGAGGAAACTATGAGGAGAGCTATAGTGGAGATAGCCATAGAGGTTCTTATATAGCTGGTGTATGGTTTCCTGATAAAACTCGTGTTGGATGGTGGAAAAACGGATATCCAGAATACTTTGGTAAAATTCCTAACTCAGTTAACTATATAGGGATAAGAATTTTCATAGATGATGTAGAGTTAGACCTTGCAAAATGTAATGTTGAAAATTTTTATAGAGAATTAGATATGAAAAATGGTATTTTAAATCGTAAATTTACTGTTAATATTAATGGTAAAAAATTTGAAGCTAATATAACAAGATTTTTAAGTATATCAGTTAAGGAATTAGCTGTAATAAAGTACGATATAAAAGCTTTGAATTCTAGCGCTAAAATAAAATTTATTCCCTACTTAGATTCAAATATAAAAAACGAAGATTCAAATTACGAAGAAGAGTTTTGGAATGCGGTTTCTTCAAACTCCTTAGAATATAGAGGAAGGATACTTTCACGTACAAAAGAAAATACGTTTAATACACCAATATTTACAGTAGGCGCAATGATGCATATTAAAACAATAGGTAAAGTAGATGATATATCTTATTTAAATACTGATAATTATTGTGAAAATTCAATAACAATGGATATTTTAGAAAATGAAACTATTGGAATAGAAAAATATGTAATAATAACTTCTACTAGAGATTATTGTGAAAATGAGTTATTAAAGAAATGTGAGGATATCCTAAATGTAGAAATATCTAAAAATTATGAAGATATCTTAAATGAACATACAAAATTGTGGAATAAAAGATGGGAAAGCGCAGATGTAAAGATAGAAGGGGATAAGAGTAGTCAACAAGGTATAAGATATAATCTATTTCAACTATTCTCAACTTATTATGGAGAAGATTCAAGATTAAATATAGGGCCAAAAGGATTTACTGGTGAAAAATATGGCGGTGCTACTTATTGGGATACAGAAGCATATTGTCTTCCAGTATATTTAGGTGTAGCAGATAAGAGTGTAGCAAGAAATCTTTTAGTATATAGATACAATCAGCTAAAGCAAGCAAAAGATAATGCAAAAAAACTTGGACTTAAGGGAGCCCTATATCCAATGGTTACTTTTGATGGAGTAGAATGTCATAATGAATGGGAGATAACATTTGAAGAAATTCATCGCAATGGAAGTATAGTATATGCAATATATAATTATACAAATTACACAGGTGATTTTGAATATATAAAAGAAAAGGGCATAGATGTAATAGTAGAGGTGGCTAGGTTTTGGGCTAGTAGAGTGCATTTATCTACAAGAAAAGATTTGTATATGATACATGGAGTTACAGGCCCAAATGAATACGAGAACAATATCAATAATAATTGGTATACTAATTATATAGCTAAGTGGTGTTTGGAATACGCTGTAGAAAATGTCTTAAAGTTAGAAAAAGAGTACAGCGAATGTATTGAAAGAAATAATGTAAGTAGAGAGGAAATTGAAATCTGGAGAATAATATCAAATAAAATGTATTTGCCATATGATGAAGACTTACAAATAATAGTTCAAAATGATAATTTTTTAGATAAAGAATTTATAGAGGTAAAAGATTTACCAAAAGAGAATCTTCCTCTTAATCAAAAATGGTCCTGGGATAAGATTCTTAGGTCTTGCTTTATAAAACAAGCAGATGTATTACAAGGAATTTACTATTTTGGAAATAGATTTACTAAAGAAGAGAAAAAGAGAAACTTTGATTTTTATGAAAAATATACTGTACATGAATCTTCTTTATCTTCTAGTGTTTATTCTATTATTGCTTCTGAAGTAGATAACTTAAAAAAAGCTTATGAATTATACTCAAGAACGGCTAGACTTGATTTAGATAATTATAATAATGATACTAATGATGGTCTTCATATAACTTCAATGTCTGGCTCGTGGCTTTCCATTGTACATGGATTTGCAGGTATGAGAACATGGAATGAAACTCTATCTTTTGAACCTAAGTTACCTCAAGAATGGAAAAATTATTCTTTCAATCTAAATTATAGAGATAATAATATCAATGTTGATGTATATAGTAATTTAATTAAGATAGAAAATTTAAAGGGAAAACCAATAAAAGTTATTGTATATGGAAAAGAGTATATATTAGAAAAATCTATAGAAATTGATAGAAATAAATTTAAATAATATTTTTATTATATGAATAG
>NZ_JAGWCS010000055.1:0-25168 GCF_020657705.1 Clostridioides sp. ZZV15-6598
CTTCAAGTTTAGTATCTTCTAATTTTAATTTTGCATTATTTGAGTACTTAAGTGTAAGTTCTTCATATCTATTTATAATATGTTCTGAATTATCTTTTAAGAAAGAATCTACTTTATCGTCTAAACCTTCAAACTCCTCTTTATTAATATTTATTTGGTATATAAGTTTCATTATATATTCCCTTGTTGTACTTTTTTGTGCCCTATCTTTTTTCATCAATTAAAATTCTCCTTTAAGTTTAATTATCTATATAAAATCAAATGCCAACAAAAAACCCTCTGACTTTTCAGAGGGCTAATATTAATTTTTCTTAGTTGCTTTTACTTCTTCTTTATCAACTTTATCTTTCTTAAAGCTGATTCCTTGAATGTGTATATTTACTTGAGAAACCTTCAGTCCTGTCATTGTCTCAACAGTATTTTTTACATTTTCTTGAACTTTAAAAGCTGTATCTGGTATTGACATGCCATATTTTATCATAACCATTACGTCTAAATTAACATCCTCTTCTTCTACTTGTATTTTTACTCCATTATTTTTTAACAACTTATCTGTTAATGTTGCTGTAGTTTCTATGCCCTCAACTTCTAATGCTGCTAAACCAGCTATTGTAGCTATTACATCATTAGATATTTTTACTTGTCCAAATTTATTATCTTCCATATTAAAACTTACCTCCTGATTTTAAGGAACTATTTTTATAAGTATAATAATACCAAATACAACTCTACTTTGCAAGAAAATAACCTCAGTTAATTCTGAGGTTTATATTTTACTTAGTATTATTATTTGTAAGTTTAATATTTTCATACTTTACATTAGCTTGTTCTGCAACCAAATCAAATATTTTTGCTGCATCTTTCTTATCTAACTTAGCTTCATTTACAACAACATTGGCTTTGCTATCACTTATATAAACTAATGCTTCTTCATATCCTTTTGTACTCAAAAGATTTTCTATTTGAAGTTCCTTTTCTTGAGTTTTAACTATATTTAATTTCATATTAGAAGCTTCTTTTCTAGATTCCTCTGTTGTAGATGGATTATTTATCATTTCATTTAAATCCTGAACTAATTCATTTCTTTGTTTTTCTCTATTCATTTTCATATCTAAAATATAAGATGCTTTTTTCATATTCTTTTCAGATGATAATTGAGCTTTTATTTCTTTACTTGTTTCAGTTACTTTTTCTTTCACCTTACTAGCCTTACTATCAACTATATCAATGTCAGCACTCTCTTTGCTATCTTGTTTATTTTTGGCATCTGAGTCTTCTTTATTGCTACTATCACTATCATCAGTAGTATTTTTCTGCAATTGAGCTTCTTCGTATGCTTTAAATTCTTTTGATGTTTCTAGTAAAGATTTCTTACTAAGTTGATAATTTACTGTTCCTACTATTACTAACATTGCAGTTAAAGTTATTATTACAAATCCTCTTCCCTTATAATTAAACTTCATTCATTTATCCCCCCAGTTATATGTATTTATTTAGAATATATTTCTACTTGATGACCTGCTACTTGTAATGATGTTTGAACTGCACTATAAAGTGTTTCTTTGACATTTGGATTACTAGCTCCACTTGCTACTACTATCACTCCTTTTATCTTTGGCTCTGTAGTTTTTATAACTACAGGGTCACTTGAATTTGAAGTTATCATTGTTTTATTTTCACTTGAAGTTGTAACTGTTCTTTCTCCACCTTGTGCATCTTTCTCCTCTGTTGTTTCTGTTGTTTGATTTGAATTAAAAGCAGGTTGTATTTCTTCACTTGACTCAAATGTAATCATTACATCAACATCTCCTGCTCCATCAATTTTAGATAGTATTGTTGTTAATTTTGATTCTAAATCGTCTTTTTCATGTTCCTTAGCAACTTGTTTTTCAGTCTTTTTATCAGCATCTGTTTTTCCAACTTTTTTATCAGTTTTGCTACTTGGAAAACAAGATAATAGTACTAATGACACCACACATATTCCAGCTATAGTTATTAGTGAATATACCTTTCTCTTATCTTTGTCGTTTAAGTTTTTAAACATTCTTCCAACTCCTATTTATCAATTTGTATAGTTTCTATAGAAACATCAAGCACTTTTATTAGGTCATTTTTTAGTTTGTCTTCATTTAGATTCAGTCCATACTCTGTACCTTTTTTAAAAACTTGTTTAGAATTTTCTTTGTCATTAGAGTTTATGCTATCTTCATCTCCTTTAGTACCATTATTTTTATTTTCTTCATCACTATTGCTCTTTGACATATTATTTTTTTCTTTTATTTTTATATTATTTATATTTGCACCATTAAGCTCTATATCTTCTAAATCATAACCATATTCATCAAGCTTTAGCTTAAGCACTTCTTTTAAACCATCTTCATACCCCTTAGACAAGCTAGTATTTCCAGTCTCTTCTGCTAAAGCATTTGTACTATCTACATATTCCTTATTGTAATTTCCCATAGATTTTAAGATTCTATCCTCTAAGCTCATATCTTTTGAAAAAAATCCTACCACTGGAGTTATTACAATAAATACAAATATAAAATTTAACACCAAGTTCACATATGGCTTTATCTTGGAACTAGGTAAAATCATATCAACTATATTTACTATAAATGCTCCTATTAAAATACTAACTATCCATGCCTTTATGCCCTCTAACATAGCATCCTCCTCTCTAAAACATTTAGATTAAAAGTAATCACTATTTATCAATCTATACATTATCCTTGACTTACAACACTTATCGAGGTCAAAATAGCTACAGTCACAAAGAACATTATTGTTATAGCAATTACTGATGCTAACATTATTATCATTAGATTTGCGACTTCATTTAAAAAATTTGATATTCCATCTTCTCCAACAGGTTCTACAATTATTGCTGCCAATTTATATACCACTATCACTGATAAAATTTTTATCACTGGAAGTAAACAAATCCCAATGAGTAAGATAAGTCCTATTCCACCAAATATATTTTTTATAAGTTGAGATGAAGATAGTAAAATATCCACAGAATCTGATACAAATCCACCAACAACTGGTATAAAGTTGCCTATAGCAAACTTCGCAGTTTTTACACTGAATTTATCAAAACTAGTTACATATAACCCTTGTATAGATACAAGTCCTAAATATACAGTAAACATAGCCCCAATAGAAACATAATTTATTTGTTTGACAAAAGAAAAAAATCTTTTCAATCTTATGTTTTTTGATAAATTGTTTATTATTAAAATTCCAAATGCAACAGTTACTGATACAAATAAAAATTTCTTAAAAAACACATTTATAAATGTCACTCCGCCTATAAAAATAGGATTTAAAGTGGTAGATGTTATTGGAAATCCAATTAAAAGTAAAAATGTTATTAGTATTGGCATTATAACTTGCATAAGACCTACAGTATGGTCTATCGCATCATAACAAATTTGTAGTACATCTTTAAATCCAATTAAAGTTAGCGATACCATTGTGATAAATATTATATATGTTGCTATTTGACTAACTGCACCTGATGAAAAAGAATTCTCTAAACTTTTTAAAATAGATGACAATAAAGCTAATACTAAAATTACTGCTACTACCTTTAAACTTGCTTTAAACTCATCAAACATCAATATCTTCAGTCCATCTTTATTAAATAAATCTAAAATATTTTTTTCTCCACTAATTAAGTCTTTTACAAACGATTTTAAATTAACATCATTAATAACTATTTCTTTATTTATATAATCTTGAATTTCATTTATATCTAACTTGTCTAACTGACCATCAATATATTTATCTATGCTACTCTTAGCTTCACCATATTCTTTATCTTCGCTACTTGGAACCTCATTAGCAAATATTATAATGGCAAAGATATTTACAAAAAAGAAAGTCAATACAAATCCCATAATCATTGGTAAAAATCTTTTTTTCATAAGCAACCATGCCTCTCTTCACTCTATAAACCTCAATACAACAAAATATCCTTTAAATAACAACTAATATATCTATAGCTATCTACCTCAACATAAATAACTATGGAATTATATTCACCACCATTTCTACAATGGATAAAAGTATAGGGAAAGACATTGACATAACTATTATTTTTCCTCCAAACTCTAGTTTTGAAGCAATGTTTCCTTCCCCACAATCTTTACAAAGTTGTATTGCAAATTCCATTAAATATGCTATTCCAATTAATTTTATTATTAAAGATATATACATAGTTGGAATATTAGCTTTATTAGCTAAATCTTGTATGCTATCTATTATAAAATTTAGCTTAAACATAACTGATAATAATATTGTTACTCCAGTTATTATTGCTATGAAATTTGCTATCTCTGGTCTATCTTTTTTTATTACTAAACAGAGTGTAGTTGAAATGATTGCAATTCCTATTAATTGCATTATTTCCAAAGTACTCCCTCCTCTTTAGTAAAGTTGAAACATTGTTCTTACAGTATTAAATAAATCACTTATTTCTGTTATTACCATCCCCAACACGATTATTACACCTGCCAAAGTAGTAAGCCCTGCCCAATCTTTTCTGTCTGTTTTTTCCAATATCATATTTAATACTGATATTAGAATACCTACACCTGCAACCTTTAATATCAATGATATTTCCATAATAAACCTCCCCATATTAAATCAATATAATACATATACCTATGCCTATAAATGTCACTAATTTTTTATACAATAACCCTTTTTTACTTATGTCTTCTTTTGTTTCATAGGTTTGTTTTTTCAGATTTTCTATAGATAAATCTATCATTCTTTGTTGGGACTCTATATCACTTTTTCCCAAGGTAAGAATTAGATTTTTTAATTCCTCAATTTCTTTACTTCCAAGATAAGTTTCTTTAACTAAAATTTCAGTATTCTCTGATATTATCTCTTCTAAAGTTTTGCTTTGTTCATTGTGAAGTTCTTCTGAGATTTGATAGAAAAAACTCCAAAAACAAAAGTCTTTATTGCATCCTATCCTTCTAAAAATTTCTTCTAATGTATAAAGCCCAAAAGATAAATCCATCCTTAATATTTCTAAAACTCTTATTAAATCATTTAGTTGCTTGTGTCTTCGTGTATAGGTTTTGTATATATGCTCACCTATCAAATAACTACTTCCTATTAAGAGTGCTATAATAATTATCTTAATTTGCAAAGTACCATCTCTTTTCTTCTAAATCATAAATTTTTTCAATTGTCCCTGCGCCTTTCTTAGCAGAAAGAATTATAACTTTTTTAAATAACTCTTTGTCTAAGAGTCTGTTTAGTTCTTTTCTATTTTGTATATCATCCATTGAATCTCCATGTACAGTAGTTATTAATCCAATACCTCCATTTAATGCTGTATATAATGCCTTTATTTCTTTCTCACTTCCAATTTCATCTGTCACGATAACATTCGGCGACATGGACCTTAAAAGCATTGTAATGCCCAAATCTTTTGGGCAAGTTTCTATTATGTCAGTCCTTATTCCAACATCCATCTGTGGAACACCTAAGTAAGCTCCTGCTATCTCATTACGTTCATCTACTAGTGCTACCTTCAATCCTTTAAATCCATATTCCTCATTACCATTACTTAAATTTCTTACTATATCTCTAATTAAAGTTGTCTTTCCACATTGAGGTGGCGATATTATCAAAGTATTATTAATTTGATTTTTACCTTTTATGATATGACTTAAAATCTTATTTGAACATCCTATGACTTCTCTTGATACTCTTATATTTAAAGATGATATGTGTTTTATATTTTTGACTTGTCCATCTTCTACTATTACTTTTCCAACTAACCCTACTCTATGGCCTCCTCTCAAAGTTATAAATCCTTTTTTTATATCATCCATAAATGAATGTATTGAGTATTTACATATTATTTGAAAAGTTTGCTCTATGTCTTCCCTTGTCACTATATATGAATTGTGCTGATTTAAATCAAGTGCCATAGTTTTTTGATTATAAAAATAATCTTTAGAGTTTGCATTTAGTATCAATGGTTTTTGTGAACGTAATCTAATTTCTTCTATGTTTAGATTATTGTCTGAGATTTTTTCTACCTTCTCCCTTATGTTTGTAGAAAGAGAGTTTATTATTTCATCTGAAAGTTTATTCATTTCTTGTCCTCCTCCTTTGTTTATATAATTCTATTTATAAAGGACAAGGAATATTACCAAAACACATATAATTTTTTAAATAATATTTATCGATAAAAAATGAACCCTATTATTTAGGATTCACTCAATAAGTAAATTATTATAAAAATAAAAACTAAGACCGCCCTCAAGTACAGAGTTGTCTTAGTTTTTTATTGTCTACATTTCTTTTATTAGTCCTTTTTTATATGCCATTAAAAGTAATTTTAAGTCTTCTATTTCTTCTTGTATTTTTACACCCTCATCAGTATCTCGAACCATTTTTCTCTTTGCCTTATGCTCTACTACAACAGTTGTCGATAAGATATCGCTTTCATTTGCAATAGCTTCCTCAGCAGAATTAAATGGTTCATGCGATACTAGTTGTAAGGTTCTAGAATTATATATCAAAGTGTATCCAGCTATACCAGTAGTTTTTTGATATGCTCTAGAAAAACCACCATCTATAACAAGAATTTTTCCGTTAGCTTTTATTGGGCTCTCTCCATTTTTACTTTCTACAGGAACATGCCCATTTATTATATGTGATTCATCAAGTTCTAAATCAAATTCTTCAAATATTCTTTCACAAGCAACATCACTTTCTCTAAGTTTAAAATATGGATTCTTATTTTCTTTATGAGTTTCTTTTTCTGCTATAAAATATCTTTCAAATGTAGTCATATCGTCTTTACCAAATAATGATGAACATTTGCCAGTCCACAAATACCACATAATATCCATACCATAGAGTTTTTCTTCTGCTTTATCCTTAAAGAAAAAACCTTCTCTTGCTAGAGATTCCATCTTATCCATAAGGACTCTACCTTTATACTCTTTTCCCATTATATTCATAGACATAAAGCTTCCATCTTCATTCAATGGCACACATCCATGAATCAATAAATTTGAGTTTGCTTTTAAATATATGCTTCCTTTAGAGAATAAAAATGAAACATGCTTTTGTAATTTTTCGCTACCTCTAAATGAAGACACTAATTTTTCAATAACATTTTTTTCTTCAATACTCAATTTATATGGGTCCTTTTTGTCTATTGTAGGTAAATAAGTATCTTTTAATTTATATGTCTTTCCTTTTAAAGTAATTGTTCCTTCTTCATAATTTATCATGTTAAGCAAAAGCCTATGATCCATTTCAAACTCAGGTCTTCTTTTTATCACTTCACCTTCAAGTTTAAATTGAATTATACTTATTGCCTTGTGCATTTTTGCCATTAAAGACTTTTCTGTTGTCGTCACACTTTGGTCATTAATCTTAGGAATAAATTCTTTACATGGGTCATCTTTATACATTTCTATTGCAAAAGTAGCTAAAGGTAATAGATTTATCCCATATATATCTTCTACTATATCTAGGTTTGCATATCTAGCTGAAATTCTAAGTGCATTTGCTATACAAGTTTTTTCACCTGATGCTGCACCCATCCATAGTATATCATGATTTCCCCATTGAATATCTACACAATGATGTTCGATAAGCTTATCTACAATTATATCTGGTCTTGGACCTCTATCATAAATATCTCCTATGACATGTAGTCTGTCAACAACTAACTTTTGTATAACTGTAGAAATTGCAATTATAAACTCTTTAGCTATCCCTATATCAACTATTGTCTCAACTATACTTTTATAGTATTCTTCTTTATGTTCACTTTTAATGTGTTCATGTAAAAGTTCTTCTATTATGTATTTAAAATTTTCTGGTAAGAGTTTTCTGACCTTTGACCTAGTGTATTTGCTAGAAGCATACTTACAAAGTTCTATAAGTCTATAGATATTTATTCTATAAAAATCATCTACATTTTTCTCTTGTTTAATTATTAAGTCTAGTTTTTGTTCAGGATAGTATACAAGAGTTGCTAGCATCTTTTTTTCACTATCTCTTATTGTATTTGAAAATAATTCTTCTATTTTTCTCTTTATTACACCAGAACCATTTTTTAAAACATGTACAAATGGCTCATATTCACCATGTACATCTGTTATAAAATGTTCTGTTCCCTTTGGAAGATTTAATATAGCCTCTAAGTTTATTATTTCTGTACTTGCTTTCGATATGCTCGGATATTGTTTTGATAATAACTTCAAATATTTAAGTTTACTATTTAAATATTCATCTGATATTTTACACAGATTTTTCATAATTCGTCCTCCAAAATTATATTAAGTTATATTCTTTTTTTAATTATACCATACTTAATATGATTTTTTCGAGATAAAATGTACACTAATTATATTCCTAATAAAAGTGACATCCCTATTAAATCAGTATAAACACCATTATAATAACATTCTTTCTTTAATATACTTTCTACTTCAAATCCTACTCTTTTGTATAATTCTATAGCATTATGATTTTCTTCATTAGTAACAAGAGTTATTTTCTTAGTTATTCCATTTGATTTACACCATTCTATAAGGTCTAACATAAGTCTTTTGCCTAATCCAGCTCCCCAGTATTTTTCTTTAACAACAATTCCTAAAACTCCAACATGTTTTCCCTTTGCTTTTTGGTTTGAATCAATTGTAGCAATACCAGCTATCTCTCCATCTATAAATGCGATTAATTTTATTGAGTTATCAGATGCTTTTGCTGACTCTATGGAATTTTCTTGGTCTTCTAAAGATATTTTATATTCACCTTTCCCAAATGAAAGAAAATGAGTTTCCCCGCCTACTTCATTATAAAAATCTATAATAGCTTGGGCATCTTCTTTTACTCCTTCTCTAATAGATACTTCTATACCATTCTTTAAAGTTATTGCTGACATAAATTTACCTCCTAACAAGTTTTTTATCTAATAAACATAATACTATTATTTTACCTCTATTACAATATTTTTCATGTATTAATAACAATATAAGGTTATACTAAAATAAAAATTTAATAATATTTTAATATAACCTTATATATATTTGTTTGTATTCAATTTTTTGATAATATTCCTCTGTTAGTCAAATAGTATTTATAATAAAATTTAAACAACTTTCTTTAAATCTTCTCCATAAACCTTTCTATTATAAGACTTCATTATAAAGTATAGTGGTACTCCAACTGCTAATGCTCCTAATCCCATAATTAATTGGTGCATAGACGCTTGGAATAATAACCATGTACCAACACACACTGCAATTAAAGGAATTACTGCTCCAAATGGAGTTTTAAAAGTCCCTACTAACTCTGGTCTTTTCTTTCTAAATACTAATACTGATAAAGAAGTAGGTATATATTGTATAAATCTTGCAACTGCACTTATTGCTGCTAATTCAGCAAAACTTCCAGACAAAGCTATTGGTATAGTAATTATCATAGTTGCTATTATCGCTACATATGGTGTACCATTTTTATCTTTTCTTGCAAACATTTTTGGTAACATCTTGTCATCAGCTAAAGCTACACAACTTCTTGGATTTACAAAAGCACCACACATACAAATTCCACCAACAGAAACTAATGTCCCAAAAGTAACTAATCCTGCTCCCATATTTCCAAAACATATTCTCGCCGCATCTGCAACAGGAGTAGCTGTACTAGATAATTTATCTCCTAATATACCAACACACACAACTTGATTTAATATATATATTATTGATGCAATTACTATTACACTTATAATTGCTATAGGTATATTTTTTTGAGGATTCTCCATATCTTCTGCTGCTACTGCTATAGATTCAAATCCTGTAAATGAATAAAACATTAAAAGTGCTGCTGCTCCAAATTCTGTAACTCCTGCTCCTGATGGTACCATTGTTGAATTAGTAAAGTTAGCTCCTTTTATAAAAAATACACCTATTACTATAAATAGTATCAATGGAATTAGTTTACCTACTGTTATAACATTTTGTACAATTTTTGATAAAGATACACCTAATAAGTTTATAATTGTAAGCCCAACTATCATAGCTACTATTATAATTTTTTGTATATGTGGGTCACCTGCAGGAGCCCATACTGCTGATAAAGATGTAGGAAAACCTACTATTAATGCTCCCCAAGAAATACATCCTATTACCCATTTCATAAGACCTACTTCAAATCCAAAAAAATCTCCAAATGCTTCTTTGGTATACACATATGCAGCACCATTTTTATTAAATTTACCTGCCACTTCAGCAAAACAAAATGCCATAGATAAAACCAGTAACATATCAAACATATATACAAATATACTCGCAACACCAAATGCTTTCATTGCGTTTCCTGGTAATAGGAAAACGCCGGCTCCTACAACTGCATTAATACCTAAAAGTATAATACTTATTAATCCCATTTTATTTTTTTCGTTCATGTTTAATCCCCCCAAGGTATGTTATAAAGTCGAACAAATATTTACGAAATATTTAAACAACTTTTCCATTTTATTACAATAATCTACCATCATTTCTGGATGCCATTGTATTCCTACTACAAAATTTTCATCCTCTTTTTCAATAGCTTCTATTATACCATCTTTTGAGTATGCTATGGCTTTCAATCCTCTACCAAGTTTTTTAACACTTTGATGATGATAACTATTTGTAAGTAATTGTTTTCCTAAAATACCTTCTAAAATACTACCTTCTTGAACATCTACCTTATGAGTAGCTACATATCTTTTAGAAGATTGTGTATGTTTTATGTAACTTCCTTCAACAAGATTATTATCTTGATATAAAGTTCCACCTAGACTTACATTTAATATTTGTAGCCCTCTGCATATACCTAGTATTGGCTTTTTAAGTTCTAAAGCTATACTTATAGCAATTAAATCAAATTCATCTACTTCAGGATATATAAATGTTGTTTCTTCTCTTGTTTCTTCACCATATAATTGAGGATTAACATCCCATCCTCCAGATATTAAAACTCCATCAACCATCTCAATCTGTCTCTTTATAACTTCTCTATCTGCATTTACTGGAATAATAACTGGGCTACCTCCTCCTTTTAATACTGCGTTTATATAATCATTATTTACATAGGATCTTTCAAGCCCAGGAAACATTCCATTTTCCATTATTATCAGATTCCCTAAAATACCTATTATTGGTTTCATAATTAAACTCCTAACTAGTTGTTGTTTTATGTACTTATTTTTTATTTATATAATTCTCTAATGCTAGAGAAAGTTGGTCTGGACAAGATGTTGGTTTTGTTTTGCACTCTATTCCTTTTAGTTTTTGAATTACATTTTCTATATTCATACCTTCAACTAATACTTTTAATCCTTTTAAATTTCCATCACATCCACCAACAAAATTTACATTTGTAACTTTGTCATCTTTTACCTCAAATTCAATTTCTGTAGCACAAGTCCCTGTTGTTTTGTATTTCATAATTAAACCTCCCAATTATTTTGTTGTCTTATCTCTATAGTTAGCAATATATATGCCAAAATTTATACTTTACGTTTATTTATTATTTATCAAGTATTCACAATGCTTCCATCAAATATCTTTTTATTTTTAGCTCTAAATACAATTTTTTTTGCAATTAAAAATAGGTAATGGGTTATTTACCTATAACCTATTACCTATCTAAACCTATTATATAAACCTATTTATATTTAATTTATTTTTATATGTTTTTAATATATGATATTAAATGTTAATTTGAGCATAATATGTTTTAAATTTTATACATATAAATCTTTCCAAGTTCTCAGATATGTCTATCTAGAATCTTTTACTTTACTTTACTATACTTAATTTATATTATTGTAAAACTTTATACCTTCTTGTGTTATTTGACTTCCACATCTTCCAGATTTAGATGATATGTATCCACACTCACTCAAATAAGACAATACTTTTCTTACTTTACTTTCAGATATTTCAATACCTTCTTCTGTAAGTTTTTCTATTATAAAACCTCGTCCAACTCCAGAAGCTAAATCTTTTCTTTCATATAGTATTCTAAGTATATACTCAAATTCTTTTTTTGTATAACCAATCCCATCATCAAAATTACTAATATATTCTGTCTTTATATAAGGTGGAAGGTCATCTTTAAAAATCATACTCTCACACATTAAACTTACATAAGAGGCAACATTTTGTAACTCTCTTATATTTCCCGGCCAATTGTATTTTTCTAGAATAACCTCAACTTCAGGAGAAACTTTTATATCCTTTTCCAAAAAGAAATTCATAAGAGTTATTATATCTTCTTTTCTATCTCTTAATGATGGTATGTCTATTGGTAGTACATTTAATCTATAATACAAATCTTCTCTAAATTTACCTTCTCTAATCATTTTAGGTAAATTTTTATTTGTCGCAGCTATAATTCTAACATCTATATTTATAATATTATGGGAACCTATAGGCATAACTTGTTTTTCTTGAAGTACTCTAAGTAATTTTGTCTGCAATAATGGAGGCATATCCCCAATCTCATCTAAAAATATAGTTCCATTGTTTGCAAGTTCAAATAATCCTTTTTTCCCTTCTCTTAATGCTCCTGTAAAAGAACCTTTTTCATAGCCGAATAACTGACTTTCTAATAAGCTATCTGGAACTGCAGCGCAATTAACTGCTATAAAGGGCTGATTACTTCTATTAGAGTTATTGTGAATTGATTGAGATAATAATTCTTTCCCAGTTCCACTTTCCCCTATTATTAAAACAGAAAGGTCTGATTTAGATATTTTTTTAGCTAACTCTATACACTTTGTCATCTTTTTATTCTTAGTTTTTATATTTTTAAATGTGTACTTTGCTATTTGCCCTTGCTCTCTTAATTTATTAGTAAGATTTTGTTCTAATTTTTTTATATATGTTATCTCTTGTAGATTGTAGTATATACCAGCTTTATTCCCCATAGAAAATATATTTTTTTTATTTACATTAATGTATTTTTTATTTGTAAATACAACTTCATCGACAATCTCTTTGTCTTCAAGTAGAATCTCCAAATCTTTAGAGATAATGTCTCTTATGTTTTTTCCTCGTATATTTCTGTCTATACCTAGAATCTTTAACACTTCTTTATTAAATGTATTTACAACACCATCTATTGAAGTAAATATTATTCCATCCTTTGATAGATTTAATATAACATCTTGTTCTTCTATTTTTAGAAATAATTGTCTATAGTTGTCTTTGACACCATTATCTAAGCTTATTAGACGCTCAGAATATGCCATCAGATTTTTCCTTATTTCCTTGACATCAATTTTAAGACCATTTATTATTTCTATAAAAGTAGATATATCAATGCACCTATTTCCTAAATCAATTACCTTTTTTATATAATTTGGCACTTTTTCAGTTACTCCAGGTGTTATGGCTATATCTATATTTTCATAAGTTTGCCCTTCAATATATGGAGTAAGCTTTAAATTTTTTACTCCTATCTTATAAAATAGACTTATTGTCTCTAATGTAGTTTCTTTTGTGTCATTTACAACTAACACTTCTGTTCCATATGGTATTGAAAATAATCCATATATTTCTTTTTCTTTAAGAGTTCTTCTCACAACTATAATTTTACTATCTTGTACTAAATGCTTTCTCATGCTATTTAGTCTATCATCATTCATTACTAAAACAAAATCGCCTTGTATTTTATCATCATCTTTTAAATTTTCTAAATAATAATGATTTATATCAAGATAGTTTCCTAAAACCAATCGTATATTTTCTTCCAAGAAAGATGATAATTTAGTTATCTTATCTGTTACTATAGCTATTGACTGTTTCATATTTATACCTCATATCTATATAATATACAATTATTTGTACACTACTTTATTTCTTCCAAGCTGTTTTGCTTTATATAGATTTTTATCTGCTTCTTCTAATATATTTTTGCTGTCAGAGATATGGGATATACCTGCACTTATAGTTACAGTCACATCTTCACCCCACTTTTTATTTGCAATTGCATTTCTTATATTGTCAATTATATTAAACACTTCTTCTCCAGACTTATCTCTTATTAATACAGAAAACTCTTCTCCACCGTATCTAAATACTTTATCTTCTTGCTCAAGCATAACACAAATAGTATTTACTATCCCTTTTATTACAACATCTCCAAATTTATGTCCATAATTATCATTTATAAGTTTAAAATTATCTATATCTATCATTACAAGTGCAAAATTATCATCTTTCTCTATGTACTTATTATACATAATATCAAAACTTTTTCTATTATAAACATTTGTAAGCCCATCATGCAAATTTTGTGCTTTAAAGTATTTCAGTCTATTGTATAAAAAAGTAGAACCTAATGCGATAATTAAAATTACACTAAATAATATTTTATAAGACTTAATTTCTTTTTTATTTTTTTCAAAAAATTCACTTTCACGTGATACCTTATCTATTATATAAAAGCTAACTTCCGAATCTCTTATGCTTTTGTTCTCCTTATATTCATTTATTAATGTCTTCTGATACTTATTTACAGAGTTTACATTCCCTTGTTTCTCATATATATTTAATATTTCATTTAAAGTTTTTATTTTCTCTTGAGTTAACTTTCTTTTAGTAGATATCTCTAGACTTTTTTTATAATTATCTATTGCAGAATCATAATTTTCACTTTTATATTCCAAATTTCCCATTGCCATATAGTAATACATATCTTTATCTAATATATGAATTGATTTATCATATTTTATAAGATAATCAGTTCTTTCTAAAAGAGCCTTTGCCTTTGATATATCATTTTTTCCTACATATGCATTTGCCTGCATTATAGAAGCCATTATTTCAAAATCATTATAATCATCTATGTTTACAAACTTTTTATAGTCTTTTACATTACTACATGTTTCAATAGATTTATCATATTTTCCCAACTCTACATAGATTTCCGCTAAATTTATAAGAGCATATAATCTAACCAGCCCATTTTTTTCATCTTCATCAACATCTATCTTAAAAGAATCCTTTATTAATTTTTCTCCTGTTTCATATCCACCTACCTTTAAAAGTATGCTCGCCAAATCAACATCTAGTCTTGCTTTTTCATAATTATCTCCTAATTTCTCAGCCAATTTTATAGACTTTACAGTTAAGTCTACTGCTCTAGAATAATTATTATCCATTATGTACACTGATGCTAGTCTTTTTTCTATACTAAATCTACATTCATCAGATAACTTTACATCTGATGTTCTCATCTTTTCTAACGAATCAATAACTATCTTCGTTCCATCTGGGACATATGAAATAGTCTTTAACATATCCCACACTTCATTATATACTTTATTGTATTTTTTTTCTGGGATAGATTCAAAAGAAGTTTTAACTACTTTCTTTGCTTCATCATACTTCTTATCCGACACAAGACTTTCAGACATATATTTTCCCTTATTTATAATTTCTCTTTCTTTAAGTCCATTTTGATCATACTTTATAAACAAAATAATACTAATAAGTATTATACCTATAAAAATTATCCTTTTGGGTAACCTTTTCTTTGGTAGTCTAAAATTCAAAATTTTAGTCCTCCTTCTGTATATTGTAAAATTAAAACTCGTATATATAACCTCTTAACTTTTAATGATACAATATATCAAAATAATTTACAACATACGATAAAATTAATTTTCAACAAAAAAGTTCCCTAAATTAGACATTTATTCTAATTTAGGGAACTTTTAATTTAGTTAATATAAATTTATAAAGTTAAAAACAAGTGCTTGTTTTTTAATTTAATATTTAATATTTATGATTTATTTATACATATTTTTTTAGTATAATTGTAGCATTATGTCCACCAAAACCTAAAGAATTTGATAGTGCATATCTAATATCTTTTTCTTTACCTTTATTTGGAACATAATCTAAATCTAAATCCTCGCCAACTTCTTGTATGTTTATAGTTGGAGGTATAAAACTATCTTCTATACTCATTGCACAAACAACTGCTTCTATTGCTCCTGACGCTCCTAATAAATGCCCAGTCATAGATTTTGTCGATGATACACATAAATTATATGCATTTTCTCCAAATACAGTTTTTATAGCCATAGTTTCATACAAGTCATTATAATACGTTGAAGTTCCATGAGCATTTATATAATCTACTTCTTCTAGTGGAACATTTCCATCTTTTAAAGCCATATTCATAGACCTAGCTGCTCCTTCGCCATTTTCAGCTGGAGTCGTCATATGATATGCATCAGCAGTTAAACCATAACCTACTACTTCTGCATATATTTTTGCGCCTCTTGCTAAAGCATGTTCTAAGTCCTCTAATATAACAATACCTGCTCCTTCTCCCATTACAAATCCATCTCTGTCCTTATCAAATGGGCGTGATGCAGTTTTAGGGTCATCATTTCTAGTTGACATAGCCTTCATATTACAGAATCCAGCAAATGCAAGACCTGTTACAGCAGCTTCAGAACCTCCTGCTACCATAATATCTGCATCTCCTCTTTGTATAACCTTAAAGGCATCACCAATTGAGTGTGTTCCAGATGCACAAGCTGTACATACATTAGTATTAGGTCCTTTTGCTCCTAAGAATATTGAAACTTGACCAGCTGCCATATTTCCTATCATCATAGGTACAAACAGTGAACTTACTCTTTTATTTCCTTTTTCCAAAAGAATTTTATGTTGAGTTTCTATTGCTTCAACTCCACCTATACCAGAACCTATTATAACTCCAACACGTTCTCTATCAACTTTATCTAAATCAAGATTTGCATCTTCAACTGCTAATTTTGCAGAAACTATTGCAAATTGAGCAAATTTATCTAATCTTTTTAACTCTTTTTTACTTATATATTCCTCTGGATGAAAATTTTTAACTTCTCCTGCTATTTGAGTTTGATATGTGCTAGCATCAAAATTAGTTATTTTATCTATACCAGATACTCCAGATTTTATATTGTTCCAGAACTCTTCTTTTCCTGTTCCCAATGGTGTAACACATCCAAGTCCCGTTATTACTACTCTTTTATTCATTTGATACCTCCACTTTTTTAAAGCTCGACTATTTATTAGCTTCTATATAGTTAACTATGTCCCCTATAGATTTGAAGTTTTCTGCTTCTGTATCTGGTATTTCTATCCCAAATTCATCTTCAAGTGCCATTATTATTTCTACTGCATCTAATGAATCTGCTTCTAAATCTTTCATTAATGATGTTTCCATAGTTATTTCTTTATCTTCTACTCCTAATTGTTCTATTATTATTTCTACAACTTTATTAAACATTGTGTTCCTCCTAAGATTTTTTATTTTAATTTTTATTTTAAATAGATTTCTCTACTTTTTAGAGTATTATTTTTTATTATTGCATTACCATTCCACCATCTACATTTAACACTTGTCCTGTTATATAACTTGACATATCACTAACTAAAAATGCTACAGCATTGGCTACATCTTCTGGTTTACCATAAGATTTTTTTGGTATATTTGCTAGTGTTGATTCTTTTACATCATCACTTAGTACTTTAGTCATATCTGTTTCTATGAATCCTGGTGCTACTGCATTTATATTTATATTTCTTGATGCTAATTCTCTCGCAGAAGCTTTTGTAAATCCTATAACACCAGCTTTTGATGCACAGTAATTAGTTTGACCCACATTTCCCATGATTCCAACTACTGAAGTCATATTTATTATTCTACCATATTTCTTTTTCATCATAGGTTTAGTAACTGCTTTTGTACAATTAAATACACCTTTCAAATTTATATCTATTACTCTATCAAAATCTTCTTCTTTCATTCTCATAAGCAATGCATCTCTAGTTATACCTGCATTATTAACCAATATATCAATTTTTCCAAACTCTTTTATAACAGAGTCCATCATTTGATTTACTTCATCAGATTTAGATACATCACATTTTATAGAAGTACATTTTACACCCATACCTTCTATTTCGTTTTTAGTTTTTAGGGCTTCATCCTCTTTAGAAGTATAATTGATTACTATATCGGCTCCTAAAGATGCTAATTTTTTTGCTATTTCTTTTCCTATACCTCTAGATCCACCAGTAACAACTGCTACTTGTCCTGTAAGATTTATCATTATATCTCTCCATTTCCATAATCTTGTACAAACTCATTTAAAGAATCTATACCATCTATATTGTAAATATTCACACTTGCTTTTTTATTAGAGGCTATCTTCTTAATAAATGCTTTTAAAGTTTTTCCTGGTCCCATTTCTATAAAAGTATCATACCCATCGTTTAATAATCTTTCTATAGAATCTTCCCAAAGTACAGAAGAGCTTACTTGTTTTATAAGCAAGTCTTTACCTTCATTTTGATAGTAATCTGCATTTACATTTGCCACTACATCAACTTTAGGCTTAGTCATATTAACTTTTTCTAATTCGCTAGCTAGTTTTACGCCAGCTTCTCTTAGCATTGATGAGTGGAAAGGTCCACTTACATTTAATTTAACAGCTCTTTTTGCTCCTGCCTCTTTACATTTTACCATTGCTTCTTCTATCTTTTCATTTTCGCCAGATATAACTATCTGACCAGGAGAATTGTAATTTGCTACTTCTACAATCCCTCCTTGTATGTCTTTTACAACATTTCCTAATATTTCTCTATCTAAACCTAAAATCGCTGCCATAGCTCCAACCCCTGTTGGCACTGTTTCCTGCATGAATTTACCTCTTTTTTTAACTAGGCATACAGCATCTTTAAAATCAATTGCATCTGCTGCAACCAATGCACTATATTCTCCCAAAGATAAACCTAAACATGCATCGTATTTTAAATTCATTTTTGATTGTATCGCTTTTAATACAGCTACACTATGTGTAACCATAGCTGGTTGAGTATTTTCAGTTTTGGAAAGTTCTTCTTCACTGCCCTCAAACATAAGTTTTTTTAAATTTATATTTAAGGCAATACAAGCCTCATCTATTACATTTTTAGCAACCTCGTCATTTTCATATAAATCCTTAGCCATCCCTACATATTGGGCTCCTTGACCAGGAAATACTAGTGCAACTTTTCCCATCATGCTCCTCCTGATTTACAGTTCTATGCCTGGCATAATCTCTTTTGCTTGATTTACCATAGTCTCTATAATTTCTTTACAAGGTGTTATTTTTTTTACCATAGCAGCACTTTGACCTGCCATAAATGAACCTTTTTCTATATCTCCATCTACTGTTGCAAATCTTAAAGCACCTGTACCTTTTTTGTCTAATTCTTCAGGAGTAGCTCCGTTTTGTTCCATCTTTAAGAATTCTTTTGATAATTTATTTTTTAATGTTCTTACTGGATGACCTGTACTTCTTCCTGTAACAATTGCATCTCTATCTTTTGCTTTTAATACTAATTCTTTATAGTTTAAATGTACAGCACACTCTTCACTACAGATAAATCTAGTTCCTACTTGAACTGCATTAGCACCTAGTGCAAATGAAGCAACAATACCTCTACCATCTACAATACCTCCTGCTGCTATTACAGGTATATTAACAGCATCAGCAATTTGTGGAACTAAAACCATAGTAGTAAGTTCTCCTATGTGTCCTCCACCTTCTGTACCTTCAGCTATTACTGCTGTAGCTCCTAACTTTTCCATTCTTTGTGCTAAAGCTATTGTTGGTACTACAGGTATAACTTTTGTTCCAGCTTCTTTTAATCTGTCCATATACTTTGCAGGATTTCCAGCACCAGTAGTAATAACTTGAACCTTTTCTTCTATAATTAAATCTATTATATCATCTACAAATGGTGACAGAAGCATTACATTTACACCAAAAGGTTTATCTGTTAATTCTTTACATTTAACAATCTCTTCCTTTATAGCTTCTTTTGGTGCATTTCCTGCTGCTATTATTCCAAGTCCACCTGCATTAGATACAGCACTTGCTAATGATGCAGTAGCTACCCATGCCATTCCCCCTTGGATAACTGGGTATTTTATATTTAACAGTTTGCAAATTTTATTCATATCATTCTCCTTCACTTAAAATCATAAAAGTAAACTTTTTATTGTTAATTAACTTTAATTTTTAGATAAAGCTAATTTTGTTAATTAAAGAATTTTAGATGTTTTGTACTATAAAGTCCACTTAACGACTGAAGCTCCCCAAGTTAGACCTCCACCAAAGCCAACTAAAACTACATTATCACCTTTTTTGATTTTTCCTTCTTTATATGCTTCATCTAACGCAACAGGTATAGATGCAGCAGACATATTTCCATACTTATTTATGTTTACATAAACCTTATTCATATCAATCCCTAATCTCTTAGAAGAAGCTTGTATTATTCTTATATTGGCTTGATGTGGTATTAGATAGTCTATATCAGTTGTATTTAAATTTGCTTTTTCAAGAGCTGTTAAAGATGTTTCTGCCATCTTTCTAACTGCAAACTTAAATACATCGCTACCTGCCATCTCTATTGTATGTAGATTAGCTTCTACAGTATCTTTACTTGCTCTAAGTCTTGAACCTCCAGCAGGTATCTTTAAACAATCTTTTCCCCTACCATCAGAACCCATATGTGTAGATAGGATTCCACCTTCACTTACAGGTCCAATAACAGCTGCTCCAGCACCATCTCCAAATAGTACTGCTGTTGACCTATCATTGTAATTTAGAAACTTCGAGCAAGTTTCTGCTCCTATTACAAGTACATTTTTATAACAACCAGTTTCCACAAATTGCTTTGCAATAGTTACTCCATATACAAATCCAGAACAAGCTGCTGATATATCAAATGCAGTAGCATTCACTGCTCCTATTGCTTCTTGTACTATACATGCAGTTGAAGGCAAAGACATATCAGGAGTAATTGTTGCCAAAATAATCAACTCTATGTCCTCTACATTTAACTTTGCACACTCTATAGCTTTTAAAGCAGCCTTAGATGCTAGGTCAGAAGTTGCCTCATTATCTTCTACAAACCTTCTTTCCTTAATACCAGTTCTAGTGCTTATCCACTCATCTGATGTATCCATTATTTTTTCGAAGTGAAAATTATCATATGATTTCTCAGGTAGATAACTTCCTACACCTAATATTCCAGCCTTTGTATTCATTATATATTAAACCTCCAAAACGAGTTTATTCATCTTCGTTATTTTTATTTTCTTCATTATATTTACTTATAAATTGATTGATATCCTCAACAACTTTTCCTTTTGTAAATTTTATACCTTGATTTATAGCATTTTTTATAGCTTTAGCATCAGAGCTACCATGAGCCTTTATAACTCCTCCATTTAATCCTAAAAGTGGAGCTCCACCATACTCAGAATAATCTATAAAACTCTTTAATTTTTTCAAATCATCTCTTATAAGTAATGCTCCTATTTTGCTTTTTGTACTAGCCATAAAAGTTTCCTTTATAAGGCTCATAACTGAAAGAGCTACCCCTTCAGCAGATTTAAGTAATATATTACCCGTAAATCCATCACAAATAATTATATCTGTATATGCATTTATAACCTCTCTAGCTTCTACATTTCCTATAAAATTTAAATCTAACTTTTTAATTTCTTCATATGATTTTTTGACTAAATCATTGCCTTTACCTTCTTCTAGTCCAACATTTGCTAGCGCCACTTTAGGATTTTCAAGTCCTAGCACTTTTCTTGAGTAAATATTACTCATAGCTGCAAATTCAACTAGATTCTTAGATTTACAATCTGCATTTGCACCACAGTCTGCTATAAGTGTCATTCCTCGCTTTACATTTGGTATTGCTGAGCATAAGCAAGGTCTATCAATTCCTTTTATTCTACCGACTACAAATAATCCACCAGCAAGTAAAGCTCCTGTGTTTCCAGCTGATATTATAGCATCTGCCTTACCTTCTTTTACGAGGTTTAATGCTACTACCATAGATGAATCTTTTTTGCTTCTTATAGCCTTAACTGGTTTATCTTCATTTTCTATAATCTCAGTAGTATGAACTATTTCTAGTTTATTTCTATCAAATTCATAATTTGAAAATTCTTTTTCTAATAAATCTTTATCTCCTGTGATTATTAAATCTACTTGATATTCTTTTATAGCATTTACTGCGCCTTCTACATTAGATTTTGGTGCATTATCTCCACCCATTCCATCTATTACTATTTTCATGATTTTCCTCCTAATCTAACTCTTCAAAGATAAACTTCCCTCTAAATATTTGCTCTTGGGCTTTATTATTGATAACAACTTTTACATAATGCTTTTTGTCTATATTTCTATAAACTTCTGCTTTTGCTATAAGTCTGTCTTGTTGTTCTATCAACTTAAAACATTTTACATTTGCAACTCTCATAATAACTTTAGGTGCATCTATTATAGCCATTGCTAATGAATCTGCTAGAGAAAATATATACGTATCTTTCAAAGTATTTGTTTTAGAGTAAATCATGTCCTCTGTAACTTCTAACATAGATATACCTAATTGCCCTACAGATAAATCAATGATTTCGCCTGTAATTTCCTTTACTCCTAAAGTCTTTACTTTTGAACTCTGAGTTTCTGCTATTGATTTGACTCTTTCTCTTAGCTCTGGTATGTTTAGACTCATTCTATCTAATCTTATTGTCTGTATACTCACATTAAACAAACTTGATAATTCTTCATCAGTATAAAAAGGATCAGTCTTTAGCATATCTATAAGCTCTTGTTGTCTTTGGGCTTTACTCTTTTTTTTCATGTTCCCTCCAAATTTTATAGCTGTAATTAGTACCAGCTACTAATAGTAGTATATAGTAACACACAAAAATTTTCAATACTTATATTATTATTTTTCTAATTTTTAATATGCATAAAATCCATTTATTTCTCTAGTAAATCATCTTTTTTTATATGTACAAAAAAAACATGTAGAGTATACTCTACATGTTTTTTAGAAGCTATTACTTAGATACAACTTCTTTACCTTTATAATATCCACAGTCTGGACACACTCTATGTGGTAATTTTGGCTCATGACATTGTGGGCAACTTACAAATCCTGTTGCTTCCATCTTTGAGTTAGCTGCTCTTCTCATTTTTGTGTTTGATTTAGACGTTTTACGCTTTGGTACTGCCATTTACGCCACCTCCTTAGTCAAAATTTAATTAAATAAATCTTTTAATTTAGCAAAACGAGGATCTATGTATTCCTCATCGTTTGTAATTTCACTGCAAGAACATTCTCCTTCATTTAAGTTTGCTCCGCATCCTTGACAAAGACCTTTACAGTTTTCACTACAAAGAACTTTATGAGGCACATTAAAATCTAATGTCTGTTCTATTATATCAATAAGGTCGATTTCTTCACCATCGAATATAAAAGGATCAAATTCCTCAAATTCATCTTCATCATAATCTTCTTCTTTTACTAAAAAACCTTGTATAGAATACTCTAATGGTATTTCTACTTCTTTAAGACATCTTGAACAATTGTCAACAATTGTAAAATTGACATCTATATCTAGATATAAACCTTTATTAGTCTTTGATACTTTACCTTTTAAATTTACAGGTGATACTAATTTGTAAATCTCATCACAATAACTAATAGTATCAATTTTTTCACAAAAATTCAAGTCTATTTTGTCAGTTTCTTTTCTATTTATTTTTTCTATGCTAACTTTCATTAAGTTCACCTCAACATATCACCAAATTTATTATACAAATCTAGCATTTGTTTGTCAAGTATTTTTACTTGATAGGCATAAGTTTAATTAAATTATTTTACTAATCTTAATGTATCTCTAGCTATCATTAATTCTTCGTTAGTTGGTATTAAAAGCATTTTTACTTTAGAGTCAGCAGTAGATATTACTGTTTCTTTTCCTCTAACATTATTAGCTTCCTTATCTAATTTCATTCCTAAGAATTCCATATTAGAAGCTATATCTGCTCTTATAGCTTTTCCATTTTCACCTACACCAGCAGTAAATACTACAACATCTAATCCATTCATTTCAGCAGCATAAGCACCTATATACTTTTGTACTTTTTTAACATAAGCTTCTAATGTTGCTTGAGCTCTTTCATCTCCATTTTTAGCTGCATCTTCTATATCTCTGAAATCACTAGAAATTCCAGTCATTCCATATACTCCAGATTCTTTGTTCATTAATTTATCTAGTCCATCAGCATCTAAACCTTCTTTTCTCATTAAGAAAGGTAATATAGCAGGGTCTATATCTCCACATCTAGTTCCCATTATTAATCCTTCTAATGGAGTGAATCCCATAGATGTATCTATACATTTTCCACCATCAACAGCAGCTATAGAAGCACCATTTCCTAAGTGACAAGTTACTATTTTTAAGTCTTTTATATCTTTTCCTAATATCTCTGCTGCTTTTTGAGATACATAGTTATGAGAAGTTCCATGGAATCCATATCTTCTTACTCCATATTTAGTATATAACTCATGAGGTAAACCATATAGGTATGAAGATTTAGGCATTGTTTGATGGAAAGCAGTATCAAATACTCCTACCATTGGTACACCTGGAAGTATAGCTTTACAAGCATCAATTCCCATTATGTTTGCTGGATTATGAAGTGGAGCTAAATCTATACACTCTTTTAAAGCTTCTTCTACCTCTGGAGTTATTACTACTGAAGTTGCAAATTTTTCTCCAGCATGAACAACTCTATGCCCTACTGCATCTATTTCTTTCATTTCTTTAACTGCACCAAATTCTGGATGAGCAACAGCTTCTAATACTAATGCTATTGCATCTTTATGGTCTTTCATTGGTTGTTCAACAATGTATTTATCATCTCTTCCTGCTTTTTCATGTTTAAGTATAGAACCTTCGATTCCTATTCTTTCAACTAATCCTATACATAAAACTTCTTCATTACTCATATCTATTAATTGATATTTTAATGAAGAACTCCCACAGTTTAATACTAATATTTTCATTATTATTTCCTCCTTAGATTTTTATAAATGATATGTAATCAATTTTGATTCATAATAAATGTCTAAAAACTTATATTTTATTATTTTGTCATAGATATATTATTGTATACATTAAACGATTTTCATAAATAATATATCACCTTTTAATATAAAAGTATATACTTTTTTTTATATTATAT
>NZ_JAGWCS010000056.1:0-24397 GCF_020657705.1 Clostridioides sp. ZZV15-6598
CCATATTTTTCACCAGTAAATCCTTTTGGCCCTATATTTAATCTTGAATCTTCTCCATAATAAGTTGAGAATAGTTGGAATAGGTGTATTAGTAAAAGAATATTCAATTAAAGAGATAAATAAGGATGATATAGATGTTAGTAAGTATATAGAATATGCTGATTTGGCAAGTGAAAATAATGCACAAGTTAACTGGAAGTACGTAGCTTCTATCATCGCTGTATTAAATAAAAATAAGTTAGAAAAAGTTAATGATTCACAAATAAAAGAAGTATCAGATTTATTTGTTAAAAACTTCTCTAAAAATAATAAGGTAGAAAATCTAAGTAGTGTTTTAGAGGCGTTAAAATTTAACAATAAACAAAAAAGATTGGTTAATGATTATATAGATAACCTTAAAGATTATGGTATAAAGCCAGAAAGATTAAAATCTGATACACAATATATGAAATTTATTAATGAGATTGAAACATCAGCTATACAAAACTATAAAAATTATAAAATACTGCCATCTATAACTATTGCACAAGCAATAATTGAATCTAGTTGGGGTAAATCAAGTTTAGCAAAAGAGTATAATAACTTATTTGGTATAAAGGCTGATGCTTATTGGAAAGGAAAATCTGTTACTTTAGAAACAAAAGAACATTTAGATACAATTATAGATGATAAATTTAGAATATATGATGATAAAAGCGAATCTATAAAAGACCATGCAAAATTTTTAGCTACAAATAAAAGATATAAAGCCAATGGTGTATTTGATGCAAAAACATATATCTATCAAGCTAAAGCATTAGAAAAAGCAGGTTATAGTACTGCAAAAGATGAAAGTGGAAATAACATATATGCAAAACGTCTAATAGAATTAATTCAACAATATAATCTTCAATTAATAGATAGTGAAATTCAAAGTAAACTGTAACCTTGACGTAACATAAGGATGATATATTTATCGAGGAGGTGGCTTTTATGAAAAAAATATTCTCGGTATTTACAAGTTGTATAATTATTGCAACTACTATCACTGGATGTAGTAGTAGTGAGGCGATTAATGACACGTCATCTATGTATAATGTCAAAAATTTGGATTTTAATTTTGAAGTGAAACCAGAAACTTTTGAGGTATCAGTAGAATCTAATGGTTTAAAGGAAAATGTATCTGAACCACTAAAAAAAAGGAAAGTATCAAATCTTAGAAAGACAAAGACAGAGACATCATGGACTTATCCTGATGAAAACATAGACATAAATATAAAAAAAGAAAAAAACTATTTAGATGTAAATATTAAATCTAATTCAGAAAAAGAAGCGAGTTTTAACTGGCCAAGAGTTGAAGGTGAAAGTTATGTGTTACCACTTTATGAGGGGAAATTTATACCAAGTGATGATAAGTATTGGAAAGAGCATTTAAATGAATCAGCTTATAATGTCATAGAATCCTTTTCAATGCAGTTTTTTGCAGTAAATAAGGCAAAGTATTCTGTGCTTTATATTATTGAAAATGAATTTAATAATGAGATTAAATTTAATTCTAAAGATAAAATTAATTTTACATTTACACATGAATATCCAAGTATAAATGAAAATAAAGAATATGGATTTAAAATATATTTGACTGACAAAAATATTACAGATGTAGCCAAAACCTATAAAAATTATGTGGTTGATAAAGGGGAGTTTAAAACATTAGAAGAGAAATCTAAGGATAATGAAAACATTAAAAAGCTTTATGGAGCACCACAGATTTATTTTGCAGACAAATCTATAATAACAGTAAGTGATATTAAGTGGGACAAATTAAAGAAAAATTTATCAGATGATTTAATTAATTGGATGAAAGAACTTTTAAGTAAAAAGCCTGATAATAGTGAATTTATAACAGTGCTTAATCAGATAAAAAATTAAAATTATATAGATAAATATCAAAAAAATCAAATAGTTCAAGCGTTTAATCAAGTTATGCAACTAAATACTTTTTACAATAGTAAGGTTTTTGATAGTAATGATAAAGAAATAAAAAAAGTATTGGATAAAGGAATATCTAAATTAAATAGAGTAGAGCTTATAGAGTTCAACAAGAAGTTATTAAAATCAAAACTAGGGGATAGTGTGAATAAAATTGATACATGGGCAAGATATAATACAATTGATGTAATTAATGATATGAATAAATCTGGTATTGCTAATGCTTGGATAGGGTTTGATGATATGGAAGAAGGTTATATATCGCCAGAGATAGTCAAAAGAGCTAATGATTTAGGTTATCTTGTAGGACCATATGATTCATACCATTCTATACACAAGCCAGGGGAAGAAAAATGGAGTACGGCATCATTTAAAGATAAGTCACTATATGAAAATGCTACTATAGAAAATAAAAAAGGTGAAAAAGAGTCTGGATTTCAAGGAGAAGGAAGACAACTAAATCCTACATTGTCTTTACCAAGTGTAAAAGAGAGAGTAAAAAGTATATTGGATGAAGGGTATGAATTTAATTCTTGGTTTATAGACTGTGATGCCACAGGAGAAATTTTTGATGACTATTCTCCAAATCATATAACAACACAGTCACAAGATTTAAAGGCTAGACTTGAAAGAATGTCGTATATAAGAGATAATGCAAATATGGTTATAGGTTCAGAAGGGGGAAATGACTTTGCAAGTAGTACTATAGCATTTGCACATGGGCTTGAGACACCAGCGTTTGCTTGGGTAGATAAAGATATGAGTAAGAATAAAGAAAGTGAATACTATGTTGGCAGATACTATTCTCCAACAGGAGGAGTGCCAGAAGTATTTTCAAAGCAGATACCTGTAAAAGAAAAATATAAAAAAGTATTTATAGACCCAACTTATTCTTTGCCTTTATTTAGATTAGTTTATAATGATTCTGTTGTATCTTCTCATCAATGGTTATGGGGAACTTTCAAAATTAAGGATGAAGTTGGAAGCCGAATGATGAAAGAAGTATTATATAATACACCACCTATGTATTATATAGATAGAACTGAATGGGAAAAACATAAAGTTGGAATAATTTCTCATGATAAGGTATGGTCAGAGTTTAATAAAAAGGCTATTAAAAGAGAAATGACAGATTTTAAGTTTATTTCTGATGATAGATTAGTTCAAATGACTAAATATGGAGATGATTTAAAAGTAGTAGCTAATTTCTCTGAAAAAGATGTTAAATATGAAAATGAAATTGTAAAATCAAATTCTTTGGTAATATATGATAATAATAAGAAAGTTATGTATAAACCAGAACAATAGATTTAATGAAAATAAATTCTATTAAACTCACATATAAAGTAATATTTAATTAGATTATATAAAATAGTGACTATATTAATTTTAATAATTAAGATAGTCACTATTTTCATATCATTTTTAATATTGAAAACCTTGCTCCAGTAATATTAAATATCCGAATTATTCCAACATATATCCTACCCACTGTACCTCTTAATAAATATAAATTTCATTTTATTTTTTTTATTTTAGACAATATATTGACTTTTTGGGTTGGAAATAGTATTCTTAATTAAGACATCATATTGTCTATTTTAAGTGATATTATTTTATGAAAGAATCAAATTTGAAAAGCTTAATAAACACTAAAAACAAATACTGATTCATATAGAAAGGAAAGTATTAGAGAAAATGAATACAATCATTAAAGTTCAAGATTTGGTAAAAGTATTTGATAATCAAGAGGTTATCAAACATTGTAATATAAATGTAGAGAAAGGAAGCATTTATGGATTTTTAGGTGCAAATGGAGCTGGAAAAACTACAGTACTAAAATTGATAGCAGGTTTATTAAAACCAACCACTGGGAACATAATAATTTCTGATATGAATATATCAGAAAATCGTAATAATATTTTAAGAAAAATTGGATGTATTATAGAAACACCAATTTTTTATGAACATTTATCAGCTGAGGAAAATTTAAAGATACATAATGCTTACATGAATTTTTCTGGTGCGGATATAAATGCTGTTTTGCAAAAAGTAGGACTAGAAAATACTGGAAATATACAGGTATATAAGTTTTCTTTGGGTATGAAGCAAAGGTTGGGGATTGCTCGTGCAATCATACATAATCCAGATATTCTTTTACTTGATGAACCTATCAATGGTCTTGATCCTATGGGAATAAAACAGATGCGTGATTTATTCATATCACTTGCAAAAGAATATGATATGACACTTATTATTTCAAGTCATATATTAAGTGAAATAGAGTATATAGCTGATACAATAGGTATTATTTCGAATGGAAGTATTTTAAAAGAAATTCCTATGTCTACAGTAAAACAAGAATTTCCTAATGGTTTGGAAGAGTATTTTTTTGAAATAATGAATGGAGGAAACAATTGTGTATAAACTTATAAAATTAGAACTAAAAAAAAATAAAATTCGCCCTTATCTTCATGCCATGGGTATCATTACCTTATGTGTATTAGGATTTTTATATACATTTGCTATGATTGCTTATGTAGGAGGGGATACAGATTCTGCTGAGTTTTCTAATTACCATAATATTTGGGTAATTACTAACGTTCTACAAATGTCAGCTTATGCCATTTTATCAGCTGTATTGTTTTCCACATTTGTTATAAAAGAATATTCTGGAAAAAATGCAATTTTGATTTTTACTTATCCAATAAATCGAAAGACTTTATTGAACTCAAAGATTGTATTAATCGCTACATTATGTTTGAGCTCTATGTTGCTTGGAACGATTATTTCGCTACTTATATTTACGATGACAGAAGCTGTTTTTCCTATGATTTCTGATAGTTTTACTATTGGATTGTTTTTTAAGATTATCATTGAAACAATTTTGTGTGCTGTATTCTCTTTATTTATAGGTGTAATTTCGGCTAGCATTGGATTTCGAAAATATTCCATTCAAACAACAATTATAGTCTCTGTTATTCTTGCCTCATGCACTGCTAACATTGTAACAACTATGATTCACACATATATTCCTTTTATTATTATCTGGATAGTAGCAGCAGTATTAGCTGGGCTTTCATATTTATGGCTTATCTCAAAAGTTGAAGATATAGAAGTATAATTGTACATTTAATAAAGTTAGTTGTAATGAATAAAGCAACAGATAATAATATGTCATATTTTATTTATCTGTTGCTTTTTAACATTTTGTGGATGATTAAAGTATGTTTTTCAATCAGTTTGTATATTTAAAAATAACTATAAATAGTATATTTCTTTTACTCTAATTACCTGATTTAGCATTCTTATATAGATACTTAGCAAGAATTGAAATTAATAGCATAATTATGAACATACATACTATAGGTATATAAACTCTAGAACTGAAAACTTCAAATAATTTTCCATGCATAATTTGACCAACTGGAGCAACACACTGTGATACAGCTGTAATAGTAGCCATTACTTTCCCCAATAATTCATTAGGAGTTTGTTTTTGAACAATAGTTAAAACGAATATAGTAATAATTGTCATAGACATGGCTATAGGTATAACACAAATAAATAATAATATAAAAGATGGATAATATCCTAGTCTAAGCATTGAAGGTGAAATAGAAATAGCTATTGGTATCATCAAAATACTAATTAACATTAACCAGCGATACAATGTATTCATTTTCATTTTTTTAGCAAATAGACCTATTGAAAGAGCACCTAAAACACTACTAAATTCAATAATTCCTATCCCTATACCATACATATTATTACTACTATGCATTGTTATACGTAAAATATATTGTATTCCTACAAGTAAGAATGGAGTCAAAAATAAATTTAAAGAAGCAGCTAGAATCATGGCTTTACTAATATAAGATTGTTTTATAACATAAGAAAAACCTTCTTTCATATCACCAACTATTGTTGATACTATGCTTCCATTAACTTCTCTTTTATTAAAAGGGATATGAATAAACATTTCCATTACTGCGGATAGAAAAAATGCAATACAACTTATAATAAGAAGCATCTTAATTCCAATAAGACCATACAATAAACCTCCAAGAACAGGAGCAAACATACTTGAAAGAGAGCTTATTCCATTTACAATTCCATTTGCTTGTTCTAAATCTTTTTCATTTACTATTAAAGGTATACTTGCTTGCACAGTAGGTTGATACATAGAACTAATAATTGACAATAGTACCATAATAACCCCAATTAATATAATTGAATTGTTTAAAGAGGAAAGAAGACAAATAAAAGTAAAAATAATAATCGAACTCATAAAATCAAATATGACCATTAGATTTTTACGATTAAATCTATCAGCTATTGCACCTCCAATTGGAGAAAATAAAAGAGGTATGTTTGATATTGCATATAAAGCTGCAAATATGTCTGCACGTCCTGTCGTATCTAAAATATAAGTGGAAAGCCCAAATCTTAATAACGATGAACCAAGTATAGAGATAATTTGACCAAGTACTATTAGATTAAAATTTTTATTAAAACAGCTATTCATTTTATTTAAATTTTGCATTTTTAGAACACCTCACCTTGAAAGACTGACCGTCGGTCTAATAAAGATTATAATCAATTATAAATAAGAAGTCAATAGATATGCTTAATTTATAATTTTAAAATTATATTTTTAGTTTAAATAAAAGGTATGATATCTATCAAAAATATATAATATCTTATGAATAGACGATATTTAATTTGATATTAAATTAAAAATAGTAATTTGAAATAGTTATAATGAATAGTATTAATATATAGATATAGGGAGATTGATGAAATCATGTATGAAAAAGATAAGGTTATATATAATTTGGAAGAATGTGAAAGTCTAGAAAATACATTTTACTTTTCTCAATTTAATACATATAAAAATTTTAAACTAGTTTCTAAAAAATCTGGAGTAAATTTATTAGACACATCTGTTTGTGGCATGAATATCCACGATATAAAATTGATTGATACAATAGAATGCATATCGTTAGAAGATGAGCAGATGACGGGTAAAAAGTTGATTTTAGTTGGTGATATAAATACTAATATAAGGTTAGAAAATGTAAGTAATGCTAAAAGAAATAGGAATTCTACAAAGAAAAATATACTTGAATTAAAAATACCTTTTAGTACATTTATACAAATGCCTAGAGGAGTAAAAAATAACGATAAAATTAATTTAAAGTATCTTATACAAGATATAACATCATCTATATTAGATGACAATAATTTATTTATAAGTGTAACTACAATTATAAGTTATGATAACAATTTTAAAATAAGATAACATTTAAATTATAGAAAGGTGGATGCAATGAAAAGTATCAATGAATATGGGGGAGATTTTAGTTATAAGCTATTATCTAGAAGCCCTATAATAACAAAAACTACTTTTAGTAATATGGTTTCAAATGATATGAGTGGAAATATTTTAAAGGTAGAAAAATATGTTGATAAAGAATGTGCATCTGTATTTGATATTTTAACATATACTATTGTTGTTACAAATATAAGTAGTCGCAAAACTGGAAATATATTTTTTAAAGATTATATTTCTAAATACATAAAGTTTATAAATAATACTGTAGAAGTTAATGGTATTAAAAAAGGTGGATTAAATCCACAACAAGGTTTTTACATAGGTAAGATAAGTGGAAATTGTAAAAAGATAATATCTTTTAAAAGTATAGCATTAGCAAATTCAGCATGTAGGGTTATAGAAAACCATGCTAATATATATTATTATTATAAATATGATATAGAAAAGTTTCCAATGAAAATATCAATAGAAAGTAACTACGTTTATACAAGTATTAAAAAAGCTGTATTTAAACAATTAAATATAAGTAATACTTTAAAAGCCCCTAAAAATCTAAAAGACATATTAAAAGTGAATACAAATAGCAAAATACTCAATGTAAAACTTATAAAAAATCCTATAAATAAAGAAAAAGATTTGAAACTATGCAATTTAATAATAGTTGGAAGTATAGAGTTTGAAATGGATTATAGTTGTAGAGATTATAGTGGGTTTAAAACAGTAAATAAATTAGATAATATTGATGATATTCAAGAAGATAAGTACTATAGAAGTAATATAGAAACGGACAAAAACAATACTAAAAATTACAAAAATCAAATGAATATTAATGCTAGCAAAATTAAAAAAGTGACTAAAACTTTTGGTTTCTCTTGCTTTATTTGTTCACCTGTTGGAATAGTTTATGAAGATGTAAAAAGTATAAAGATAAAAACTGAACAGGTATCAATAAATGAACTTAATAATGGTGAATTATTCATAAATACATCACTTTTATTATACTATTAATTAGTTGTACATAAAATGTAAAATTACTAAAATAACTATATAGTTTAATGTATGCAAATATTATTATAGATTAGATATAAGGTGATAATTGTTGTTAAAATAGTATCAATTATAAAAAATAAGTTAATCAAGCAGTTATAAATTTAATAACCACAGTATTCTTAAGTATACACCAAATAATTCAATGTTTTTAATAGAGACTGTTAGATAATGGGTTGAACTATAATACTTATATCGGATTTACAGTAGATACTATGAAATAGGGCTAAATAGTAATTGTAATAAATAAAATTAAGCATTTAGATTTACGCTAAAATAAGACAAATATGTTAAAAAAATGATAAGTTATGAGAACTTTTGCCATCTTCAATTAATATATTATTACTAGTAATAACTTTAAAATCATATTACTATTATACAAATTTTAGCTTTAAAAGAAGGTGACAAAAAGTAAATGAAAATATGCATAACAGTAGGTCATAGTATACTAAAAGGTGGAAAAAGCACAGGTGTAAATGCAATAGTTGATGAGTATAGTTATAATAAAAAATTAGCTCCTATGTTAGCAGAGATGCTTATAAGTCAAGGTAATACAGTAGATGTAATAATTTGTCCAGAAAGACATTTTGTAGCCGAAAAGGAAGAGTTTTTTTATAGAGTTCCAAAAGTAAATAGTGGCAAATATGATTTACTAGTAGAGCTACATTTAAATAAAAGTGATGGAAAAAGTTTTGGAGCAGAAGTACTTTATTATGGTAATGAAGGATTAGAATATGCTAAAAGAGTATCTAATAAACTTGGGGAATTATTTGAAAATAGAGGAGCCAAAAAAAGAGAAAATTTATATATATTGAGAAACACCAATCCAGTTGCAATACAAATTGAAAGTTTTTTCTGTGATAATGTGGATGATTGCAATAAAGCCAATGAAGCGGGTTATGACTATATAGCACGATTAATTACAGAAGGTATTTTGAATAAAGATATAGGTATGTGAGATTATGGTAATTTAGGTATTGATTAATACCTTTTAATCTTAGATATAAATTGAAAAATTGTCTAGAAATATAAGTTAAGCCTAAAAGTATACTAATTCAGTTTATTTAAATCAATTTAATTATGTAAAAAAATACCCCTTGAAAATATTGACTTATCAATGTTAATAAGGGGTATTTTTTTAGATTTTATTTTGATTTAAGGACTAGTTTATAATTTTTTTGCCAAAATTTATATATGTAGAATGATAAAAAGTATAAAAATATCGATGTCTTACATTATAATAATATAATGGAGAAAAATATAATTGATAAGATGAAAATAAACATAATAAGGTGGTAATATATGAAATATACATTCGAAAGTTTTAAATTAGATAAAAAAATACTTAAGTCATTAAAAAATTTAGAATATAATGTACCTTCTAAGGTACAAATAGAAGTTATTCCAGAATTGCTAAATAATAAAAACATAGCAGTAAAATCAAAAACAGGAAGTGGGAAAACAGCAAGTTTTGCAATACCTATATGTGAAAATATTGATGTAGAGTACAATAGTATTCAAGCACTTATAGTAGTACCAACGAGAGAATTAGCACTACAGGTAAAAGATGAAATATCAAGTATAGGAAGGTTAAAGAAGGTAAGATGTAGTGCCATATTTGGTAGACAATCTATAAAAGAACAAATAGCTGAGTTAAAGCAAAGGGTTCATGTCGTTGTAGCTACTCCAGGTAGAATAATTGACCATATAAATAGAGGTACTATTAAGTTAGAAAAAATAAAGTATTTAATAATAGATGAAGCTGATAAAATGTTTAACAAAGGTTTTCTTGAACAAATGGAAGCAATATTAACAAATATACCTAAAGAGAAAACCTTAGGTCTTTTTTCAGCCACAATAGGTGAAGAGATAAAATATATATGTGAAAAATATATGCCAGATTATAGTATTATAAATGTAGAGGGAAATGAAAGTAATACTAATGAAGGATTGAGACAAATAGATGACAAAATAATCAAGTCAAAGGAAAGAAATAAGTATGTAGTTTTAAAAGAATTAATATACAGTGAAAATCCAAGAAGTGTAATAATATTTTGTAATACTAAAGAAAAAGTATCTAAACTATATAATAAAATGAGTAAGGAAGGTTTTTTGGTAAGAGAGTTACATGCAGATTTATCACAAGAAAAAAGAATATTTGTGATTAAGGATTTTAAAAATATAAAATTTAATGTATTAGTCAGTAGTGATGTAGCATCTAGAGGAATACATATTGATGATATTTCCTTAGTAATAAACTATGATGTGCCACAAGATAAGGAAAACTATATACATAGAATAGGTAGGACTGGTAGAAAAGGAAATAGTGGAAAAGCTATTACTATAGTAAATGAAAAGGATGAAAAATATATAGAAAATATAGAAACATATGTAGGATATAAAATAAATGAATTAACTAATATAGAACAAAGTAGTATTATGCAGGGTAAAGTTTTATTTGAAGAATATTCAAAAGAAATTTTGAAAGAAGTATCAAAAAGAAAAAAAATAGATAAAAATCCACACAAAAGTAAATGTATAAAACCAAATCTAGAAAATGAAGTAGTTAGATTATATTTAAATGCTGGGAAAAAGAAGAAAATAAGGGTTTTAGATATAGTTGGAGCATTTAGCAATATAAAAGGTATTACTAATGATGATATAGGTGTAATCGAAGTTCAAGATTTATGTTCATATATAGATATATTAAATTATAAGGGAGATTTAATATTAAAAAGATATAAAGAGATTCCTATAAAGAAAAAAATGGTTAAGGTAAAAAGAGATATACGATAATTCAGTTATCATTATTAGTTAATTATTATAATAAATTGGATTGGTTTTGTATTTTCTAAGTATAATGAGATTATAAAAGCTAGATAAAATAAAATTAAAAGAAAGAGGTATTATATGAAATATTTTGGAAATGGATTAAGTGAAGTACACAAAGAATTAAATAAAATCATACGCAAAGAGGAAAAAATAGAACAGGTAAAAACACTATTTTTGGAAATTCATTCAAAATTACATCTCTCAGAAATATCAAATACAGAAAAAAATGAAGTGGATAAACTTATTCATGACTTAAACAGAAATGAATATGCTATTATGCCAACAAATAAAGACGAAACCATTGCATGGGTTTTGTGGCACATTTCAAGGATTGAAGATTTAACAGTAAATGTACTAGTTGCCCAAAAAGAACAAATTTTTAATGAACAATGGAAAGAGAGATTGAATGTTTTCATTGCAGATACAGGAAATGCTCTATCTGATGATGAAATTATGAATTTAAGTAAAAGTATCAATATTGATGAATTGCTTTGCTATCGAAATGAAGTTGCAAAAAATACAAGAGAGGTTGTTAAGAGTTTGAAAGCTGAAGATATGAAGCGAAAGGTTTTTCCAATTGATTTAGAAAGGATTTTGGCGACTGGTGGAGTAACAAAACATGAAGATTCTATTTGGTTATTGGACTTTTGGGGGAATAAAGATATTGCTGGCATTTTGCTTATGCCTCCTACTCGCCATGTTATACTTCACTTGAATGATTGTTGTAAATGGAAAGAACATTTTCGTACAAAAAAGAAACTTTATAGAAGTTAAACTACAATAAATTAAGTAAGCAACAAATCAACAAAAGGTCTTATTGATTTTAAATATACTCTAAGTTATACTATTTTTAAGTGTTTATGACAATAGTCATTTTAAATGCAAGTCATAAACATATATTTATAGAAATATTAAAGGGGGAAATATATGGCATATTTTAAATATGATGACAAACAGTGCTACTATAATGAAATTGGAGATGGTACACCATTACTTTTTTTACATGGAAATACAGCTTCTTCTAAGATGTTTGATGAGATAATCAATTTTTATAAAGATGAATACAAAGTAATACTAATTGATTTTGTAGGTCATGGCAAATCTCAAATGGTTGATAAGTTTTCTTCCGATTTATGGTTTGATGAGGCTATGCAAGTTATATGTTTTTTAGAAAAAATGAACTATAAAAAAGTAAACATAATTGGTAGTAGTGGAGGAGCTCTTGTTGCATTAAATGTTGCACTTGAAAGACCTGATTTAGTGAATAAGGTAATTGCAGATAGTTTTGAAGGAGAGGTTCCTCTAGAGTCATTTGTACAAAATGTAAAATTAGAGCGTGAAGCATCAAAGCAAGATGATGATGCAAAAGCTTTTTATATTTACAATCAAGGTGAAAATTGGGAGCAAGTAGTAGATAATGATACAGAAGCTATTTTTGAACATTATAAAACTATAGGCAAATTTTTTCATAAGCCTCTAGAAACTATGCAACCAGATGTGCTTTTAACAGGAAGTAAAGAAGATGAGTTTGTATCTCTAGTATCTCATGATTTTTTTGAAAATACTTTTTCAGCACTTCTTGAAAAAATTAAAAATGGGAAAATACATCTATTTAATAAAGGTGGGCATCCTGCAATTTTATCAAATGGTCTTGACTTTTCGAAAATAGCTAAAGATTTTTTAAAGAGATAGTTTAAAACATTGTAGAACAACCTGTTAATCTCAACAATAAAACCTAATTTTTTAGTCTGTTCCTTTTGCGCTTCCTGAATTGCAGATTGTTTGAGTTTTAATTTTAGATAAATAAAGAGCCGATAACCACGAGAAATATTCTCATAGATTATCGGCTCTGCGTCTGTGCATATGGCTCTTTGATAACTGAAATATCAGTTGTTTTATGTTGATTAAAGTTTCTTGCTTATATTTAGGACAACACAATGGGAAATTTTCAAGTATAATATCTAATCGAATTCTCAGCCTTGTCTTATTGCCGTATACAAGACAGTGTATACATTATATTTTCATAATGCTTTACCTTTATTTCGATAAATAATATAGAACTCGATTATTAAAGTCTTTTGCTTCCTCATATGCAGCATGTCCAAAATCTTTATATATAAACAATTCGCTATCCTTAATTTTATCAGCTAATTCAGCAGAAGAGGTCACACCAACTATTTTATCATTAGCGCCTCCAATTACCAAAGTAGGACAAACGATATTATCCAATTCTGTATATGCGTCATGTTGAACACAAGAGGCTGCTTGTATGAGAAATCGGCTAAAATCTTTAGGTTTACCTACTTTCCCAAGTAGGGGGTAAAACAAACGATATTTTTTTAGATAATTCTCGGAATAAGACTTTTCTGCCGTGTCAATCATTAGCTGTTTATAATTTTCTTGTTCTGCCAACGCAATCCAATTTCTAACAACTTCTTGTATGTTTTTATTCTGCTTTGATAGAGTAACTGCTAATATGAGCTTCTCAACTAAATCGGGGTAATCAATGGCAAGATACTGGGCTATCATTCCACCTTGAGAAATACCTAAAATTTTAGCTTTATTGATACCAAGCAATTTCATGGCTTTCGCCTGGTCTTTAGCCATATCTCTTGTAGAATAGCCCTCATGTAACTGATTTTTCCTGCTAAAAACATATACTTTGTAGTCTTTGGCATACTTTCGATATGCCATAGCCATAGCGATAGCCATTCTTTTGACTGTGGTTAATCCGTCGCCCAGTCCAGGAAGCATGATTAAAATATTATTCCCCTTTCCAAAAGAGATATAGTCCATATCCGTATCATCAATGCTGATATACCCACCTTTTGCTCTCCAAAACATAACTTTCTCCTCCTTTTATTTCAAAAGCCCAATTTTTAATATTTCCATATATCCTGTTAGGCTTTTTATGTATTCATTTTCTATATGTTCAAACGAATAGTTATCTATTTGAACACTTCCCAAAAAATCCTCATTGAAACCTTTTAGAAACCACTTCAAAATGTCAATAGTTTTCTGCTTATCCCAACGAAAATTACTCAAATCAATATCTTTAATTAGGTTATAATATACGTCCAATTCCTTAATACCGTACCGTTCTATGGTCTTTCGATAAATCTCGGTATCGCTTTTTGTAAATGCGCCTATTACCAATTTTGCTTTTTCAGGGTTTTGAATATACCAAGAAAATTCTAAAGCAGAATATTCAATTACTCGTTGGAATAACTCTGATGAAAGGTCGCTTGTCTTTTTTTCCAAACTTTCAATGAAATCTGCTGTAACTGTATCAAGTATGAAAAAATACAACTCTTCTTTATTGGGAAAATATTTAAATAGACTACCTTTACTAATACCGGAACTTTTAACCATTCTATTAGTGGAACTATTTGTGTAACCGTATGTTGCAAATTCGGATATTACCACATCAATAATCTTCCTTTGTTTGTCTTCATTTAGCTCAAAAAATAATTTTGTAGGCATGACACCCTCCTTGCAAAGTGACCACATGGTCATTCGTTTTGTATAATAGTAGTGACCATATGGTCACTACTATTTAGTATACTTACTGCCTTCCCACTTGTCAATAAGTTTTGCAAAAAAGTTACAAGCAGCGATAATATATGTTCTATTTGAACGATTTATAAAAAGTAACAAATATTGCTTGTAAAAAGGATACTTGATTATTTCATAGAATTTATCAAGTATCCTTTTGCTAAATCAATTGACATAGCTTTTCTAATGAGGCAGATTTATACTTATTTTTATTTATTACTACAGTAATATCATTAAAAAGTTTAAAAGCAGGAATGAATATCTGTATAAGGTTTCCTTTTTCTATTTCTTGCTCAACTAGAATTTTAGGAAGAATTGAAACACCTAAACTATTTTTAGTAGCTTCTATTAGGGATTGTGAATCTACACTTTCCCAGCTTGCATGTACTTTGTAACCTTGCAAGGTTACTGCCGATTCAAAAGTTTCGCGTACAGCACTTCCTCTTTCTCGTAATAGTAAATCCATACCCAATAGTTGAGATAAACTTAATTCGGAAGTACTGCAATAGTTTGGTGAAGATACAATACATAATTCATAAGAAGAAAATTTCCTGATTTCTAATGAGCCTTGTATGATTTTTCCTTCAATAAAAGCTATATCAACCTTTCCTTGTTTCAATAATTTTAATGCTTTTAATGCACTATGGACTTCAACGTTAATCTTAGTATTTGGAGATATTTCTTGAAATCTCCTTATTAATTGAGGAAGCCATATTTGAGCAAACGTAATACAAGAAGCAATATGTATGGGAGTTTCATACTCTAAGTTTTTAATCCTTGATTCAACATTTTCTAGATTTTCAAGTATTGGTAAAATTTCTTGTAAAAGAAGTTCTCCAGTTTTTGTTAATTTAACACTTTTATGTAATCGCTCAAATAATTTGGTTTCAGCTTCATTTTCAAGTTCCCTTATTGCATGAGAAACTGCTGATTGTGTAATAAATAGATTATTTGCAGCTTTAGTAAAATTTTCTACTTTTGCAACTTCTCTGAAAATAATGTAATGTTTAAAATTCATAATCAGACTCCTTTACTCATGAATTAAATTCATGTCTGCAACAATATTTTATCATTTTACAAATATCAGTACAACATTTATAATATGTCCATGTGCACATAGAAAGGAATATTATGAAAAAAAATCTTAGATTGTATTTATGGCTTTGCTATATAAATTTATTTATAAGTGCATTTACTTTTGGTGGAGGATATGTTGTTGTTCCTATGATAAAAAAGTACTATGTGGTGGATAAAAAAATATTTAGTGAGTCAGAGCTTATGGAAATGGCTACAATTGCGCAATCTTCGCCTGGAGCAATTGCAATCAACTTAAGTATTTTAGCAGGCAAAAGAACAGCTGGATTTATAGGAGTAGTTATCAGTTGTATTTGTTCAATTATCCCTCCTATAGTAATTTTAGGACTTGTTTCAAGATGGTATGTTGCATTTTCTTCGAATATTTACATAATTGCAATCTTAAAAGGTATGCAAGCATGTGTTGCTGCATTGATTGTAGATTTAACTATAGATATGTATAAAATGATTCTTAATGAAAAATCAATGCTATTAAATCTATTAGTACCATTTTCATTTATTGCTTGTACTTTCCTTAAAATTAATGTAATACTCGTATTACTTTTAAGTTGTTTGATTTGCTTATTTACTATATATATTCAACTTCGAAAAAAGGAGAGGAGTATATGATTATAAATTTATTCTTTACGTTTTTGAAAATAGGAATGTTTAGTATAGGTGGTGGTTATGCTATTATTCCACTTATACAGGAACAGGTAGTTTTTAAGCAAGGATGGATAACAGAAAAGGTCTTTACTGATATTATTACAATTTCTCAAATGACTCCTGGACCATTAGCGGTTAATACTTCTACCTTTGTTGGTATGCAAGTGGCAGGAATTGAGGGTGCTATATCAGCAACAGTTGGCTGTATAATATCAGGAATAATTATTTCTATATTTTTATATGAATTTTTTAAAAAATATAGAAATTCGAAATTTGTTTTTGAAATTTTAAATGGACTAAAAGCATCATCTTTAGGATTAATCATCTCAGCAGGATTTACAATTATATTGTTGACATTTTTTGGTTCTTCAAATTATTATATTACCAATATTTTCAAAAACATAGATATTGCAGCTGTTATTTTATTTTGTTGTTCACTGTACTGTTTACGAAGATATAAGATTGGACCTATACTTATGATGGTATTATGTGGATTGTTTGGATTAATTGCATATTTATAAAAAAGGTTAGTAGATAACTAGAGAAAGGTTAACATACAATGTACAAAGTTTAAGATATTATGGAGTCTCCTATATTTTAGGAAACTCCTGTTTATCAACTATAAATAATATAGTAGTATTTTATTTATCATATATATCACTTTCAATTAAACAAGTCCATTATCTCATTATCAGATAAACTTCTTAATACACCTTCATTAGAAAGTTCTCCATTTATAAATTGATTTATGAGCTCTTTTTTACTTTCTTGTAATTTTATTATCTTTTCTTCTATAGTGCCTTTAGCAATTAATTTTATAACTTGTACTACATTTTTTTGACCAAATCTATGAGCTCTGTCACTAGCTTGATTTTCTACTGATGGATTCCACCACGGGTCAAAGTGAATTACGATATCAGCAGTTGTAAGATTTAATCCTGTACCACCTGCTTTTAAAGATATTAAAAAAACTTTTTTGTCAGTACTCTTATTAAATTTATCTACAAGTTCAAGTCTTTCTTTAGCACTAGTTTTACCATCTATATAGTGATATGCAATTTTACACTTATCAAGTTCTTTGCCTATATTTTTAAGGACAGATGTAAATTGTGAAAATAATAATATCTTGTGATTTTCATTTATACTATCTTTAAGTATTTCTAGACATGTTTCTATTTTTGAACTTTTTTTATTATAATCTTTTACCACTATACTTGGGTCTAAACAAAGCTGTCTTAGTTTAGTTAAATAAGAGAAAATAACTATTTTATCTTTCTTAAGATTCTTATCTTTCATTTTATCTTGTATATCTTTTGCATATATACTATATATTTTTTTCTGCTCCTTGTTTAATTCAACAAAAAAGTTTTTCTCAATCTTATCTGGGAGTTCTTTCATTACCTCTTTTTTACTTCTTCTAAGAATAAAAGGCTTTATAAGTCTTTTTAAATTCTCAACATTAGCTTCTTTATTTATAAATAACTCTTGAAATTTTCCTCTACTATATAAATATCCAGGCATTATAAAATCAAATATGGACCATAACTCTATTAAATTATTTTCCATAGGTGTACCAGTAAGTGCAAATTTGTTTTTGGCATTTATATTTTTTACAGCTTCTGTTACTAAAGCCACTGGATTTTTAATGTTTTGAGCCTCATCTATTACACAATAATCAAAAACTATTTCGCTATATTTTTCTAGGTCATTTCTAAGAGTACCATATGTTGTAAGAATTACATTAAAATCGTTTATTTCTCTAAAGCATTTTTCTCTATCTTTTTTATTTCCATGTATCAATAGAACTTTTATATCTGGAGCAAATTTTTCAAATTCATTTTTCCAATTATAAATAAGTGATGTTGGCGTAACAATAATACTTTTTTTATTGGATAAGGATAATAAAAATGTAATAGTTTGTATTGTTTTTCCAAGTCCCATTTCATCAGCTAATATACCACCAAATTTATAAAAATCTAAAACTTTAAACCAATTAAAGCCATTTATTTGGTAGTCACGTAAATTTGCTTTTAAATTACTTGGAATTTCTGGATTTATAACATTAAAATTTCTAAATTTTTCACATGTATTTTCTAATTCTTTTTTACCATTTATAAATTTTAAGTTTTTACCTTTTATCATTTCATTTATATACAGAGCTTTATTATTATGAATTTTATTATCTTTTGATTTATCAATTACATCCAAATTTTCAGCCAGTTCAAAAAAATCCTTAGTTTCTTTTTCTGATAAGTCTATAAAACTTCCATCTTTTAGTTTATAAAAAGTACGTTTTTCTTGGAGAGCTTTTAGAATATCTTTGTACTCTTTTGGATTTATATCAGATATATTAAAATTAAATTCTAGATAATTTTGATTAGTTTGATTAATTGAAGCTTGAATTGATGAAGAATTATATATTTTCTTCAATTTAAACTTCTCAGAATAATAGATATCTCCAAATTCCTTTAAAGATTCTAACTGTAAATCTAAAAATGTAAATAGGTCATAGTCAGTTCCTTTAAATGTATATCTGTTATTTTCTTTTACAAATTGCGAAGAAAGCATTTCATTTTCAATTTTAGCCTCCTTTTGTATATTAGGAAGTATAAATTTTTTACCATCTTCATCATCATAGATATACTTTATGTCGCAACATACATTGCCATCAATTATATCAAAGTAAAACTCTGTTTCAAAATCGTTTGTGATATTATTTTTTATGTTTTCATCCAAATAAACTTCTTTGGATATCGACTTTAATTTAGGTACTAATAGCCCTAAAACATCTTTAGAGTCTTCTTTATCAAATTTTAATTCATTAGATTTTGATAATACTTGATAGATTTTTGAATAATCTCGAGCCTTTTTATGAGACAATAAGTAGATATTATTGTCATATAAAAGAACATCATTTTTTCTAGTAAGTGGAACAGGTAGTAAGTTTTTGGAAGATAAGACAATTTTATCTTCTATATTTTTAAAACTAAATTTTATTGGTAAAATATCACTTAATACTTTTGGATGATATTCTTCCTTAGAAAAAATAAGAGTAAAATCCTTGTGTTTAAGAGCATCTAAAAATTGTTTTAGAGAACTCATATTTATTTCCATGAACTTTTTTGAGTATGACGAAGAAAAATTATATGAAAGATTTGTGCCATATTCTTCTATCATATCTATCAACTTCTCATCTTCATCAGCAAAATAATGAATGTTAGGATTATAAATAAATTTTTTTCCAAATTCCAATTCATATCCATTGAGTTTTGAATATGCAAATTCAGTAATGTTTTTTAAAATATACATTTTATCGATTCCAATTTTAAACTCAGCAATTGCTTTATTTGAATCAATGCTTAATAATACATCTAAATTGACTCTTTCTTTTTTAGTATCATTTAAAAAAGAAAGTAGTTGTTTACTTAAATCCAAACTGACTTTAGAATCAGTATTAGAAAGTTTATTCTTATCATCATCTAATATGTCTATTAGAACAGGAGGAATGTCATTTTTACTTTTTATTTGCTTTAGGCTTTTTATTACTATAGCAACTAGATGTTTACATATAAAGATGTTTCGATTTGTAATATTTGATTGACAATCAACACAGCTACAGTCACTTTCAATTATTTTAAAGTGTTTTATATCTATTGTTATTGAATTAAAATAAAAGCTATAATTATCCTCAGAATTGACTCCACCACGAAATGTTAGCAAGTTATTTTGTAAGTCATCAATATCAATATCTATATAATCAACTAATTGATTATTATAGTATTTTATACCTCTTGACCATCTTGATGGTTCTGTATTTCTTTTGATTAATTTATATATCATATCTATTTTCATCTTATTCACCTTACCTCACTGTATATATTATAATCTAAATCTATTCAATTTACACTCTAAATACAGTGTTTAAATTAAAGCATATGTAAATAGTTTTTATCTATTGCGAAATATATATAAATAACAATTTGCTATTAGATTTTTATTGTAATATCCTGTAAACTAGGAGTGAAAAATAATGATTTAAGTAGTTTATTAACGTATATAAAATTTAATTATTAAAAATATATTTTAAACTTATGATATATAAAATTAAAAGAATGTATAATAATTATAGTGCTTTATATTTATCATTGGGAAAGGAAAATATTGATATGGATAGTTATAAATTGATTAAGGCTAAGATACCATGTGAAGAAACAGGAATAGAAATAAAAAGGACTTTATGCGACATTTGTTCTCCAGGAATTCATTGTGGAATTGATGCGTATGTCAAAGATGGCAAAGTAATAAAAATAGAAGGTACAAAAGAGCATCCAATGAACAGAGGGTTGTTGTGTACAAAGGGTCTTTGTAATAGAGAATATATGTATAGAGAAGATAGAATAAAAACACCATTGAAAAGGATTGGAAAAAGAGGTGAAGGGAAGTTTAAGCCAATATCATGGGAAGAAGCTTATAGTGAAATAGGCGAAAAATTAAATAAAATAAAAGACGAATATGGAGCAAAACATGTAGCATTTTTTACAGGTTATGGAAAGTGGTATAGACCGTTTTTACAAAGGTTTGCATCTTCATTTGGTTCTCCTAATTATGGTACAGAATCAAGCTCCTGTTCAACATCAGCACAAATGGCTGGAAATGTTGCAACTGGAAGAAATTTTACAATGCAGGATATGGAAAATGCAAAAACTTATTTAGGTTGGGGATTTAACCCATACTACTCTAAATTTTTAAATAGTGTAAATCTAAGTAAACTAAAGGAAAAAGGTTTAAAATTTATAATTGTAGACCCTAGGATAACACCAACAACTCAAAAAATAGCAGATTTGCATTTGAGAGTTAAGCCTGGGACTGATGGAGCTTTAGCTCTTGGAATGGCCAATTTATTTATAGAAAAAGATTTGATAGATAAAGAATACATAGAAAAACATGTACATGGGTTTGATGAATACAAGGAATATGTAAAATTATTTGATTTAAATACTGTCAACAAAATTACGGGGGTTTCTAAAGCTGATTTAGTAAAAGCTGTAGAGATGTTATCGAAAGGTCCATTTTGTATAAATGAAAGTGCTGCTCCAGTAGTTCATCATCAAAATGGATTTCAAAATTATAGGGCAATGATGTCTCTATCTGCTATAACAGGTAATTATGATAAAATTGGAGGTAATATACCAAAACAAGATTATTTTGCTGGTAAGGTGGGAGGATTTCAAACATTAGAAAAAGAGTTTGTAAAAGAAGTTCTACCTAAAAATATAAATGAAAGAATTGGTGGGGAAAGATTTCCTCTTTGGAATGAAATGGTCACTCAATTTCAAGCTATGGATTTAACTCGACAAATAGAAGAAAAGACACCTTATGAAATAAAAGCACTGTTTTGTCATGGTATAAATGCGAGGATGTTTCCTAATTCAGGTAGGCTTTTTAAAGCATTAAACACTGTAGATTTTTTTGTCAATATAGATTTATTTATGACAGATGCATCAAAATATGCAGATATACTTTTACCTGCATGTACATCTTTTGAAAGAGAAGAATGTAAGAGTTATCCAGGTGGATATATTACATATACTAAAAAAGTAATTAATACATTATATGATTCAAAATCAGATGTAGAAATACTTTCTGACCTAGCAAATGTTATGGACATAGATGATGATTTGCTAAAAGCAGGTTATGAAGCAAGTATAAGATATATGTTTAAGGAAACCTGTGTAGATGTAGACGAACTTAAGGAAAGTGATTTACCACTAAAATGTAAAGATTTTAAACCATATGAAGTAGGCTCATACACAAGAGAAGGATATGATACCAATACATCTAAGTTTGAATTAAAATCTACAATTATTGAGAAATATAAAGGGTTTGGATTAGATTCATTACCAACATATAAAGAGTTTAATGATGATATAGATGAGTATAATTACCTATTAACATCAGGGGCAAGAATAGCAAATGCATTACACTCAAGACTTCATGATGTTAGGCTTTCAAGAATATTAAAAAATGAAGCTAGTTGTGATATTTCTAGTCTAGATGCAAAAGACTTAGGTATTAATAATGGAGATTATATAAAAATAACTACTAAAATAGGAAGTCTAAATGTAAAGGCCAATATTACTGACAGAGTTTTATATAAAAATATACACATGTATCATGGATATAGAGAAGCTGATGTAAATAGTATCATCTGTGATAATTTTGACCCTTATAGTGGATTCCCTGCATATAGAAGTTGTAAGTGTAAGATTGAAAAAGTGAATAAATAATTGGAGGGATATAATGAAAAGTTTATTTAAATTTAATAAAGAATTATGTACAGCATGTGGAGCTTGTTTACTTGCTTGTATAGACCAAAATGATAATGATGTAGATAAGGGTGAACTTTTTAGACGTGTATTTACAATGGAAGAAGGAGAAAAGGTAGAATATTTTTCATTATCCTGTGTTCATTGTGATGAAGCAAAATGCGTAGATGTATGTCCTAAAGATTGCTTTAAAAAAGAAAATAAATTTGTAATACTAGATAATCAAAACTGTATAGGATGTAAACTTTGTGAAAAAGCTTGTGAATATGGAGCTTTAATTTATGGAAATGATGGTAAGGCAAATAAGTGTAATGGTTGTATTGAAAGAAATGAGTGTGGTATGGATGCACCTTGTGTAATGGTATGTCCTACAGGAGCATTAAAGTTTAATATGGAAGTAGATTAAGTATAAAATATAACTTATGCTTAGATATAAAATGGATTTTATAAAAGAGTATATTAGATTTGTATAAAAAAATTTAATACACTCTTTTTTTATGTACATACTTATAAAATAAAAAATTAAGATACTTATAAGCTTAAATTTTTATTTTATAAAGTTTATTTTATGGATTACTAATCAAGTAATATGTTTAAGAATTTTTCTTTATGATTTAAAAAATCTTGAGTAAGTTGATAATTTTCACTTTCCTCGCATTTAACTTTATTAATACTATTATCCTTTATTTCATAAATAATTGAATTAGGATAACAAATTAATATGGGTGAGTGTGTTGCTATAATGAATTGGCAATTTTGAGTTACTAATTCATGTAGTCTTGTTATAAAAGCCATCTGTCTAGCAGGTGAAAGTGCTGCCTCTGGCTCATCTAATATATAGATACCTTCTTTAGAAAATTTATGAATAAACAATGAGAAGAAAGATTCACCATGAGATTGTTCATGTAGTGACACCCCTCCATAATAGTCTATAGTTTTTATCCCTGACGAAAATATAGGAGAACTATCGATTGCAGTAGCTACATTATAAAAAGATTCAGCTCTCAAGAAAAAATTTTGCTTAGGTTTTTTAGGTCCCTTTGTGACTGTTATATGTTTATGAAGTTCAGAGTGGCTATTATAAGTATTAAATCCAAAGTTTTTTGTCCCACCTTCAGGATTGAATCCATATTCAATGGCTATTGCTTCTAATAATGTTGATTTTCCACTTCCATTTTCACCAATTATAAAAGTTACATTTTTATGAAACTCAAGTTGATATAAGTTTTTTATTATTGGGAGATTAAATGGATATTCATTTATATTATGTATACCTTTTCTGTTTAATTTAACTGACCTAATATATTGATTTATTTTTTCAGTATTCAAATTCAAAACTCCTTTTATCGATTTTAATATACTTATTATAACTTAGAATTAGTGAGTGTACTTAGATTTTTATCTAATAAATTTTGATATAGACATTAATAATATTCAAATTGGAATTTAGATATCGATATGCTACATATTTAGATATGTAGAGTATCAATTATCAAAAGCCTTACTCTAACAATGAATAATTTTAATTGTTCTTAAAATATTTATTTTAGAAAATTAAAATGTTTTATACTTTTAACAATAAAAATATATC
>NZ_JAGWCS010000057.1:0-24254 GCF_020657705.1 Clostridioides sp. ZZV15-6598
AAGTATTCTTTTAAGACAATTTTTAAATTTATTAATCAATTTATAAGTATATAACTATAAAAATAAATTAAAATAAAATGTAAAATTGATATCCGATTAAAAAAATAACTATGAAGTTTAAAAGTTTAGATATGAATTTTTCTGTTTTTGAGCTAGTTTTTATAGGGAGTAAGGAAATGTTTATAGTAATGGGAAAAAACAATTCGATACCTTCTTTAGTAATAAGGTCAAGACACATGTGAGAAAAATATCCTATTATAAATCCACTAGACAGACATGAAAAAACTATATTGTTGTTAGTAAAGATTGTTAGAGACTTAAAAGAACTACCAATGAGTAATAATGCAAGAAGGCTATGAGTAAACCCTCTATGTCTAAACCTACTTCCAAATAACTTGTAAATTAATATAAATTTTTTACTTATGTAAGAACCTCTCATATCTATATCTGGAAACAATGAACCTAAATATGCAAAATAGATATAGATTATAATTAATACTATTTTATATGTAGTATCGTATTTGACTAAATATATATTATTTATAAAGGGGAGTATCAAAAGTGCTAATATATATCCTCCCCTTTCATGTGTTTCCTTTATCATATAAAAATCCTCCTGAATCGTCACTATAAACATAATATTGGTAAATTTAGACTATCTTTTATTATATTATATAGCAAACATAAGTTTTTTTCAAAAGGATTTTAATATTTAATTAATCTTGAGATTTTAAATTTTTATAATTTTCTAAAGCTCCATTCCAATTAACTACATTAAACCAATTGTTAATATATTCATTTCTTCTGTTTTGATATTTTAAATAGTAAGCATGTTCCCAAACATCAAGACCTATGATAGGAGTCAAGTTTTTACTTACAGGACTATCTTGGTTTGGAGTAGTTATAATGGACAATTTACCATCTTTAGTAGCTACTAGCCAAGCCCAACCAGAACCAAAAACATCTAAAGCTGCTTTTTGAAATTCCTCTTTGAATTTTTCAAAAGAACCAAAATCTCTGTCAATGGCTGCTTTTAAAGATTCAGAAGGTATAGTTTTTTCAGGAGTCATTATATCAAAAAAGAATTTATGATTGTAAGCACCACCTGCATTATTTCTTACAGTTGTAACAATATCTTTAGGCAAAGAATCTAGGTTTTGTAATAATTCACATAAAGAATAATTATAAAGCTCAGGATATTTTTCAAGAGCTGCATTTAACTTATCAACGTAAGCTTGATAATGTTTATCATGATGTAAAATCATAGTTTCTTTATCTATATAGGGCTCAAGAGCATCATAAGCATAAGGTAATGGTTTAACCTTAAACTTGTTATTTTCAGGTGTAAAAGCAAATAAAGTTATACACTGTGAAAGTATAAATAAAGACATAATAACTGGTATTAACATTTTTTTCTTCATAAAAATCACCTCCTAATATAGTATTTCTAGAAATTAAAAAATTATGAAAGATTAACAGATAATTTATAAAAATTTGATAGTAATTTTTTTAAAATTGAATAAGTTTTGAAGTCAAAGACAAAACTATGAAATACAGGATAATACTAAAAAATAGGAAGGAAATTTGATAATATGTGTGGCAATATTTCAATTTATTATAAAGGAGACATATCTAGAAAAGAAGATATTAAATTTAAAATAAAAGAATCTGCAAATAACATAAATCATATAAGTCTTGATAGTAGAGGCTACTTAAAAGATGGGGAAAAAGAGTTTGATTTTAATAGATTTGATGTGATAGATGTTATACATGGAGTTAAACCATTTGAAAAAGATGGAAAAGTTATAGTTTTAAATGGTGAAATATATAATAGTTGTGAGATAAAAGAAGAATTGATTAAAAAAGGGTACAGCTTTGCTACAGATAGTGATATTGAAATCTTATTGACATCTTATATAGCATTTGGAAAAAATTGTGTACATAAGATAAAAGGTATGTTTAGCTTTATAATATATGATAAAGAAGATGAAAGTATATTTGGGGCAAGAGATTTATTTGGAATAAAACCACTTTACTATATAAATAAAGAAAAAGTGATAATCTTTGCATCAGAATATAAATTTATACTGGAGTATATTAAAAAACTAAACATAAATGAACGAAGCTTACAGAGCTATTTTTCGTTTCAATATGTTCTTCCTGAAGATACTATGATACAAGGAATAAGATTGATACCAGCAGGACATTTTTTTAGAGTGGAAAATGGAATACTATCTTTAAAGAGATATGATAAACTTGAATTTAGGAGTAGCACAAAATTTTTTTATAGTAAGAATCATTTAGGAAACAGAGATATAGGCGAAGAAGAAGTGAGAAATGTAGTAATAGACTCAGTAAGAAGACAAGTAGCAGAAAATAAATCTGTTGGAACATTTTTGTCTGGTGGTATAGATTCATCAATTATAACCTCTATAGCTTCACAAATTAATCCAAATATAAAGTCTTTTTCACTAGGTTTTAATGTTAAAGGATATAGTGAATTGGAAATAGCTAAAAAAACAGCCGATAAATTGGGCATAGAAAATATTCAAATTAATATAACACAAGATGACTATATAAAAGCATTGCCAAGTGTAATTTATTTTTTGGATGACCCTGTGGCAGATCCATCAGGAGTAGGTCTTTATTTTTTAATTAAAGAAGCTAGTAAATATGTCAAAATAGCGTTGTCTGGAGAAGGTGCTGATGAATTATTTGGAGGATACAATATATATAAGGAATATAATAATGTGAAATCAGTCATAAACTCACCAGTGTATATTAGAAGTGTATTAAACAGAGTTTCAGAGCTTATGCCTAATATAAAAGGTAAAAATTATCTTTACAGAGCTACAACGCCTTTAGAAAAGAGATATATAGGAAATGCAAAGATTTTTGAAAATAATGAAGTAAAAAGATTCTTTTTTAAATATAAGGAAAAGAATATACATGAATATTTATTATCAAATTTATACAGAGAAGCGCAGAAAAATAATTACGATTATATAAGTAAAATGCAACATATAGATGTAAATACATGGCTTCAAGGTGATATCCTTCAAAAAGTTGATAAATTCTCTGTAGCTGAGCACCTAGAACTTAGAGTACCTTTTTTAGATAAAGATGTATTTGATATAGCAAAAAACTTAAGAATTGAACAAAAAATAACTAAAAATAATACAAAAGTGCTACTTAGAGAGTCGTTTAAAGATATGGTACCAGAACATGTTATTCAGAGAAAAAAATTAGGATTTCCAACGCCAATAAGAGTTTGGTTAAAAGGTGACTTAGGCGATATTGTAAGAGAAACTATTTCTAATGCAAATGTAGACGAGTTTATTGATAAAAAATATATAATAAAACTTTTAGATGAACATCTAAAAGGTCATAAGGATAATTCAAGGAAAATATGGACTATATTTACATTTTGTCTATGGTATCAATTGTTTATAGAGCATAAAAACATCAAGTATTAATTTATGCATGACATACAGAGGGCGAACATATGGAATGTTATCGCCCCCTTTATTGGAATGAAGCAAGAGCAAACGGGATTGTTAATGGTAGTTGAAACATATTTATTTGTATATATTTAGTTTATTATTTCGATAAAATTATTGGCAAATATTTTGACAAGATGACTTTCTACTGCTAGATTTAAGTTTTGTCCATCATCATATCCAGCAGAAATTAACCCTAGTAAATTCCCAAACATATCTAAAAGAGCCCCTCCAGAGCTACCACTAGATATTGGAGCTGTAAATTGTATCATTTGAACTGTTTCAAAGTCACGAAAAGCAGAGATAATTCCATCTGAAACTGTATTGAAAAGACCTAAAGGGCTTCCAATAGCAACTATTTTTTGGCCTCTTACAGGGTTTTTGCTGACCTTGACTGGTATTGATTTACATTCTCTATCAACTTTTATTATAGCTAAATCATAATCTGAGTGGTATTTTATGATTTGATATGATGTATAAACTTTATCATCATTTTCAAATCTAACTAAAAATGAATAGCCTTCATTAACTACATGGAGATTTGTAAGTATATAACCTTCACTATTTATGACTACTCCAGAACCACTTTTAAATGGTTTATTTTCATTATCACACACAACAATCATAACAACAGAAGTTGATAATTTTGCGAGTTCTTCATATGTAAGTTCTATCTCTTCATCTTTTTTATTTTTTGCAGATGTAAAGTTTGTGTCAACAGAAGTTTGTTCAGATTGAGGTTTATTTATAGGAGTATAAGTTTTGTTATTATTGATATTCTTATTTATATCTGTATTTAATTTTTCTAAAGGTATATCTAGCATAGTTGTACTTTTTTTAGAAAGCTCAACTAAAGTAGAAAATCTAGAACATTCAGGATACAAATCAAGGATATCTTTATGAGGATTTATATACAAAATATCACATCCAAGCTGTGATAAAAAATATAAGAAAAAAAGTTCCTGTCTTTTAATATTTCCAAAATACACTACTTTGGGTGAAACTGTAATTTTGACTTTATTATAAAATAATTTGGGTAGAAAATAATCTATCCAACATAAAAGCTTAACAGCAAAGTTTTTGACAATAGATGGTGTTGAATTTGGTGTGTTTTTAGAAAACAAATCTAATGTACTTTTAAATGCAATTTTTTTTGTCCAATCTAAGATATCATTTTCTATTTTACAAGGAAATTCAATATTGTATAAATCCCAACTGTTAAATTTAGCATCATTATAAGTATTGAATATATTGAGCATCTTATCTGTTTGTGATTTATCAAAATTTATATTTAAGTTGTTTAGCCTAATATAGGGAATCGTTGTATTATTAAAAAAATGAACATCTATATTTTTGATGTTTTTTATGTATTTATCAATCGAATCATCAATACCTATATATCGTGTAAAGTAGACTTCTTTAATATAAGAAGAACTCTTATTTGTATAAGATTTACGAGACATAAATTCATTTAAAGGCTCTTTTGACTTCTTTATTACAACTTTTAATGGTTTAATAGTACAAATCATATTTTTTCTCCTCTAATAAGATGATATAATCTATTATAAAACATCTTAAAACAATATAGTACAAAGAATTTTGTAGTTTCAAAATAAAATGTATACTTGTATATATAAATGATATATAATTACATATTAAACATAGATTTTATCTCTTTAAAAAAATATGTAAAATCTATGTAAAAAGTAAGAAATATAAACATTTTTTTAATTATATTTTAAAAATATCAAGTAAGTTTTATTCACAAATGAATAAAAAATGTTATAATATGATTAAAGAAAAAGATAAATAATTAGCAAGATTTGTTTAGCTAAAATTAACAAGGGAGCGATAAATTATGGGTATAACATTATCAAAAGGCCAAAAGGTTGATTTAACTAAAGGAAACCCAGGGCTTAAAAATATTTTAGTAGGGTTAGGATGGGATACTAACAAGTATGATGGTGGATTTGACTTTGACTTAGATACAGCAGCATTTTTAACAGGAGCAAGTGGAAGTGTTACTAATGATGGAGATTTTGTATTTTACAACAATTTAAAGCATACTTCTGGAGCAGTTGAACATTTAGGTGATAATAGAACTGGTGAAGGTGATGGAGATGATGAGCAAATAGTTGTTGATTTATCTAAGATTCCTGCAGAAATAAGCAAAATTTCTTTTACAGTTACAATTCATGATGCAACAGAAAGAACACAAAATTTTGGGCAAGTAAGTAATTCTTATATAAGAATAGTAGATAAAGATACAAATGAAGAACTAATAAAGTATGAATTAGGTGAAGATTTTAGTATAGAGACAGCTATAGTAGTAGCTGAAATATATAAACACAATGGAGAATGGAAATTTAACGCACTAGGTTCTGGTTTTGAAGGTGGACTTGCTGCGTTATGTGGAAACTTTGGAATAAACTTATAATTTTAAATATAATAAACTAGAGGGGGTATTTTCCATGGCTATAGTATTAAAAAAAGGACAAAAAATTGATTTAACTAAGGGAAATCCAGGACTTAAAAATATTAGACTTGGATTAGGATGGGATACAAATTCATTTGATAGTGGTTATGATTATGATTTAGATGTCAGTGTTTTTATGGTAGGAGAATCTCAAAGAGTTGAAAGAGATGAAGATTTTATATTCTACAATAACTTAAAACATTCATCTGGAGCAGTTGAGCATTTAGGTGATAATAGAACTGGTGAAGGTGATGGAGATGACGAAGAAATATTAGTAAACTTAGATACAATGCCAAAGCATATACAAAAAATAGCTGTAACAGTTACAATATATGAAGCTGCTGAAAGAAAACAAAACTTTGGACAAGTAAGCAACTCATATATAAGAGTTTTAAACTCTGAAAATGACCAAGAAATATTAAGATATGACCTAGGCGAAGAATTTAGTATAGAAACTGCAATTACTGTATGTGAGATATATAAGTATAATGGAGAATGGAAGTTTAGTGCAGTTGGAGCAGGATTTGAAGGTGGCTTAGAAGCACTTTGCAGAAACTATGGATTAAGTGTTTAGTAAGAGTAACACAGTATATTAAATATAAGTAGCCTATACAAATAATGTATAGGTTATATTATATAAAATTTTATGGAGGTTCAGTATGTCGATTAATTTATCAAAAGGTGATAAAATAGATTTAAAAAAATCCAACCCTGGATTGAGTAGTATACTTGTGGGCTTAGGATGGGACCCTGTGCAACAATCAGGTGGAGGATTCCTTAAGTCTTTATTTGGTGGAGGACAAGCTGATATAGATTGCGATGCATCTGTATTTATGCTAAATCAGGAAGGAAAATTAAGTGGGATAAAAGACTTAATTTATTTTGGAAATTTAAAGAGTGCCTGTAAGTCAGTTTTACATACAGGAGATAATTTAACTGGTGAAGGTGTGGGTGATGATGAACAAATTATAGTTAATTTAGATAAAGTTCCATCAAATATTCACAGATTATTATTTGTAGTAAATATATACAATTGTGTAGACAGAAAACAACACTTTGGGATGATAAAAAATGCCTATATAAGAGTTGAGGACCAAAGCAATAAAAAGGAAATAGCAAAGTATAATTTATCTGATAATTATTCGGAAAAAACTACTCTTATAGTAGGGGCTATATATAGAAAAGATGGAAGTTGGCAGTTTAAAGCAATAGGTGAAGGAACAAAAGATGCGGGTCTTAAAGAAGTAATGCAAAATTTAGACAGGATTGAGTGTGTATATGGAATTTAATAACGATATCAAATATTATAATGTTGACAAAGAAGATGTAACTAAAGACTTGTCTGTTAACCCTGACAGAGGTCTATCAGAATCAGAAGTCAAGACTAGAAGAGAAAAATATGGTTTAAATGAATTTACACCAAAAGAGGAAGGAAGCTTTTGGGATGATTTAAAAGAAAGTTTAAGTGAGCCAATGATAGTTATTTTAATTATTGCAGCAGTAGTAAGTGCAGTAATTGGAGAAACTCATGATGCAATAGGGATTGTAGGAGCTATAGCAATAGGTATAGCAATAGGTATGATTACAGAAGGTCGTTCTAAGAAAGCGGCAGATGCTCTTTCTAAGATGACTGAAAATATTGAAGTTAGAGTACTAAGAGATGGAGAAATACATCAAATTTCTAAGAGTGAACTAGTACCAGGAGATATAGTATATATTGAAACTGGTGATATGGTACCTGCTGATGGTAGACTTATAGAAACTATAAATCTTAAAATTAGAGAAGATATGTTAACAGGCGAATCAGATGATGTATCTAAAAAATGTGATGTAGTAGTTCCAATGGAAGAAATAGAATCTAAAGGAGCACTAGTGGTACAAGAACCAATTCCTGCAAAACAAATAAATATGGTATTTGGTGGTACACTTGTTGCTTATGGTAGAGGAAGATTAGTTGTAACTTCAATTGGAGATAGTAGTGAAATGGGTAAAATTGCTCAAAACTTATCAGATGCAGATGAGCAAACTCCACTTCAGATAAAGCTTGGAAATCTAGGTGGATTAATAGCTAAAGTTTCTAGTGCAGTAGCAGGATTATTATTTATATTCATGGTTTTCCAAATGGTAAGTAAGAATGTATTAAATGTTGACATGTCTGGGATTTTACCATTTTTAGAATCGATAGACCCTGTTAAAACAGCATTTACAGTATGTGTTGCATTGATAGTTGCAGCTGTTCCAGAAGGTCTGCCAACTATGATAAATATGACACTTGCAATAACTATGCAAAAAATGGCTAAGATAAATGCTTTAGTTACTAAAAAAGAAGCTTGTGAAACTATAGGGTCTGTTTCTGTAATATGTTCAGATAAAACTGGTACATTAACAGAAAATAGAATGACAGTAGAAGTTGCATATATTGATGGAAGATATATTGAGAGTTCAGAAGAAGAAATAAATAGTTATTTTGAAGAAAACTGTATGATAAACTCTACAGCTGATGTAGAGCATAATGATAGTGATGTTAAGTATCTGGGAAGTGCTACAGAATGTGCATTACTTCTATATTATAAAAATGTAGATTACAGACAAGTTAGAAAAGAATCTAATATAGTAGCTCAAAATCCTTTTACTTCTGATTCAAAGAGAATGACATCTGTTATAGGTCAAGATAATAATCATGTGTTGTTATCAAAAGGAGCACCAGAAGTTTTACTTGAGCTATGTTCACACATTCAAAGAGGTAAAGATATAGTTCCAATAACTGAAGGTATAAAACATGAGATTTTAGAAGAAATAAAAAAATTACAGGTAAAATCAATGAGAACTTTAGGTTTTGCATATAAAGAAATCTCACAAGCTGAAGAAGAAGCAGCAGTAACTGCTGAAAGTGATGCTATGAATGTAAGTGCAATGGAAAGTGATTTAGTATTTAGTGGTTTTGTTGGTATAAGAGACCCACTTAGAAAAGATGTTATAGAATCTGTGAATACAGCAAATAAAGCTGGTGTTTCTGTAAAAATGCTTACAGGAGATAATATAAATACAGCAAGAGCTATAGGTGAAGAGTTAGGTCTGTTAAAAGGAAATATGAGAGCTGTTGAAGCTTCATATATAGATACTTTAGATGATGAAGAATTAAAACAAGAAATACAAACTATTTCAATTGTTGCAAGAAGTAAGCCAGATAGTAAAATGAGAATAGTTTCAGCTCTTCAAAAGAGTGGAGATGTTGTTGCTGTAACAGGTGATGGGATAAATGATGCCCCAGCGCTTTCAAAGGCAGATGTTGGTATAGCAATGGGTATATCTGGTACAGAAGTATCAAAAAGTGCAGCAGATATAATTTTAACTGATGATAGTTTTAGTACTATTGTAAAAGGTATTAAATGGGGTAGAGGAATCTATGATAACTTCCAAAGATTTGTTCAATTCCAATTAACAGTAAATGTAATTGCATTTTTAGTGGCTATAATATCTCAGGTTATGGGACAAGAAATGCCATTTACAACAATACAATTGTTATGGGTAAATATAATTATGGATGGTCCACCAGCACTAGCATTAGGTTTAGAGCCTGTTAGAGAGCACGTGTTAAATAGAAAACCTGTTGATAGAAAAGCAAATATAATTTCTAAGTCAATGGTATATACAATAGTATTAAATGCATTCTATATAACAGCAATACTAATGTTACAATCTACATTTAACTTCTTAGGTGTTGATGAAGCTCATAAGGGAACTGTAATGTTTGCGTTATTTGCTTTTAGTGCATTATTTAATGCATTTAACTGTAGAGAATTTAATGCAGATAGTATTTTTCCAAACTTTACACATAATAAACTAGCATTACAAATAATAGTTTTAACAGGTATTGCACAAGTAATATTTACTCAGTTATTCCAAGACTTCTTTAACTCTGTGGCTATGGATGTTATGACATGGGTAAAAGTTTTATGTGTTGCAGCAAGTGTAGTTGTAGTCAATGAAGTTGTAAAATATGTAATAAGATTAGTAAAACCAAAAAAAACAGCTTAAAATAAATTTTATAAAAAATAACAAACTGGCTCAAAATATATATTTTGAGTCAGTTATCAATAAACAATTAAATTGGGAGGATAATTATGGGTGACTCAAAGGTATTTGAAAAAATATTCTCCAGCCAATCAGATAGAGGAAATTACACTCCTTCAAAGGGATATTTAAGTTATTTTATTTCATATATTGGTTTAGAAGATGAGATTTTGTATAATCTTGAAATGTTTAAGACTAAGCAAAATATTGATAGTAGAAAAGATATTGCTTTATTTACTGATGTTATAGCAAATCCTAGTGATTTTGACATTATAAATTATTTTAAAAATGGACTTAAAAATTATAAAAACAGTACAGAAGATATAGATATAAGTATCTTAGGATTTGAGGAAATAGATTATAAAATAAAGCAAGCAATAGATAGGGTATTAAAAGAGGAAGAAAAAGACTTTACTAATGATAGAGTTAAACAAAATTTTATAGTGAAAATAATGGCATGGATAAAGACCTATATTGGTGCCTTAGATATAAATAAAAATGATGCTCCAAAAATAATATTTTATGGAGACATAAAAAAGCATGAAGTTTACTTACTCTTAATATTGTACTTGGCAGGATTTGATGTATTATACCTTAATCCAAACTCAAAGAGTAATATAAGTATCTTAAATTTAGAGAAATATAAGATAGAATTAGAAGAGGCTAATACAATAGAAGAAAAAGTTTCTTTTGAAGATAGAGTTGTTTCAGGTGAAAAGATAGATAAAGGTTCTGTAAAAAAAGCTTTTACTGTTGGAGCAGAAGCATCAAAACGAATAAGTGAAGAATTGTTAAATGATTCTGGATTTATAAAACCTTGGCAACTTCAAGATAGAAAAATAAAAAGCTTACTTTTAAGTTCAACTATTGATGAAATCTCAATATATTGGAATCAGCCATTAAAATTGAGACCAGGATTTAAGTTTAATGATACTATAGTAGAAACTCCAGTTTTCTTTTCTAAAATCAATGGAATATATAATGATAAAAATGAATATATTAAGTTTTTAGATTTATTAAGAGATTCAGAAAGTTCAACATTTATTGAATTTAATGGAGATATAGATAGATTTTCAAAAGAATTTACGAGAGAAGCTTTTAGCCTATCATTTGTATTAAATTCAAAAGGTATTATAGATAAAAATTCTGTTTTAAATAATAAAGAATATTCTATTTCAACATTAGCATTAAATCAACAAATTATGATTCTAGAAAAAGTGGAAGAACTTATAGAAGGCAACATGTTTTTAAGTGGACTAAGTGGAGAGGATAAAATAAAAGGATTATTCACAGTACTTCATATGGATAAGAAGCTTGTTCATATGATGAATAATTTCGATTACTCTCTCATAAATCCAAAGTTGGTTATATATATGTATAAGAGTATTGTGTTTGATAAAGAAGTAGTATTTCTAATGCTTTTACTTAGCAAAATTGGATTTGATATTATTATATTATCTCCAGGCGGAGAAAATAATATAGAAAATGTTATAAATAACCAATTGATTGATATACACAGATTAGATAAAATGGTATATGACCTTAGATTGAATTTACTTGAAGATGAAATACCTTTACTTAAAAAAATTTTTGGCAAGAGGAGACGATTTTAAATGGGGATAAATATAAATAATTTTTCAAAAGATAATAATTCTGTAGAGACTGTTGAAAATTTACCTACGACTGTACAAGAAGAAAAATTTGATATAATGGAATATACAAATAATAAAAAAAATGAACTTAGAAAGTCTAAAGAGGTTGAGGCTTTAACTTCTCTTATAGAAGTAGAAAATCCAGATACAATTTTACAATTTGGTAGAAAAGCATCTGAAGGAGTAGCGAGAGTTTCTGATAGTCTATTAAATACGATAAAATTGAATAGAAATGAAGAAAACTCTAAAATGCTTGTTCACTTAACTAAAATAATGGATAAATTTGATTTAGATGATTTTCAAGAGACGAAGGAACCAAATTTTGTTCAAAAACTTTTCAAAAAAGCTAATAATGCTATTGAAATGATGTTTCAAAAGTATGAAACACTGGGAGGAGAAGTTGAAAAGATTCAAATTGAACTTGAGCAATATGAAAGAGATATAGCACTTTCTAATAAGCAAATTGGTGCTATGCTAAATGAAAACTTTGACTTTTATAACGAACTTCAAAAATATATTGTTGCTGGAGAAATGGCAGTAGAGGAAATGGATAATGAAATACTACCATACTTCAAACAAAAATCAGAGACTAGTGGAGACCAAATGGATATTGTAAACTATCAAGAACTATTAAAAGTTTATGATATGTTAAACCAAAGAGTTTATGATTTAAGAATAGCAGAAAATATAGCTATCCAGACAATACCTATGCTTAGAGGTATGCAACATAATAACTATGGTTTAATTAGGAAAATCAATAGTGCATTTGTTGTAACTTTACCAGTATTTAAACAATGTTTATCTCAAGCAATATTGCTTAAAAAACAAGAATTACAAGCGAAGTCTCTAAAAGCTCTTGATGATAAAACTAATGAATTGTTGCTTAGAAATGCACAAAATGTAAGTTCTCAAAGTGCACAAATAGCTAGAATGGCTGGAACAAGTTCTGTGCAAATAGAGACATTAGAAAAAATGTACAATACAATTAAATCTGGTATAGATGAAACTATGAGAATAGAAGAAAATAATAGAGTTACAATCAAGGATAATACAAAGAGATTAGAGGAATTAAATACAGCTATAATTTATAATAAGTAGTATATTAGGGGCTAATTTGGATAAAGTTGGCCCTTTCTATGTATATGAGGAGGCCGTACATTGAAATATTTCGATTATATCTGCAAAGAGGATTTAGAGAAAATTTTTTTGAAAGTGCCAGAAGACTTTAATGCCAATACTGAAAAAGATGTACTGAAATATGCACTGGGTGCTTTTTTATACGTTCCAGCTACTCAATATAACATGATTTATAAGAGTATTATAGGTGATGTTAAGGGAGTTAGACCATTAGCTATTTGTTTAGAAGATGCTGTTGGGGCAAATGGAGAATCTGAGGCTATAGAAAATCTTAAATTAATTTTGAAAAATATTAGCAATGAAAATATAACTAATAAAGATGGGATACCATTAATTTTTGTGAGAATAAAAGATGTAGAGCAGTTGCTAAGAATTAAAGAGATTATAATTAAAAACAATAATGTTATAACAGGAATATTGATTCCTAAAGCAAATTCGAAGTTAATTGAAAACTGTATAGAAGTTTTGAATTCTATAGGTCTTCAAAATATGTATGTTATTCCAATAATAGAAACAAGAGAGTTTATATATAAAGAAAATAAAGAATTAAGCTTCAGTAGTTTATATAATACTATTTTGAGATATAAATCAAGAATACTTAGTATTAGAATAGGTCTAACTGATATATTAGGTATGTATGGTATAAGAAGAGATAAAAATTTTTCTATATATAATAATTTGATTTGTTCTTCGTTTATATTAGATATAATTACATATCTTCAAAGACCAGAGATAGATATACCAATAAGTGGAGGTGTATCGGAATTTTTTGATATGACAAATGAAGAGATAAAAAATAAGTATATAGAAGAAATATTATTGGATAAATTTCATGGGTTAGTTGGAAAGACAGTAATTCATCCAATGCAAATTCAAATTGTACAAGCATTATCCGCAGTATCATATGAAGATTTTACTGATGCTTTGGAGATACTGGATAGTACAAATAGTAAATATGGTGTGAGTAAAGGCATATTAGGTGAGAGAATGAATGAAACAAATCCTCATTTTTTATGGGCTAAAAAAATATTGATTTTATCTAAAATATATGGTGTATTAAATAAAGGAGTAGACTATGAGGAATTGCTTAAATTTTAATTGCGAGATTGACATTGTTGATAATCCATTAAACTTAGATTTAAATGATTTTTTAGATATAGGAATAAGAAATAACAGCAAGAGGCGTTTTTTATTTATATCAAAAAAACTTGGAAAACATTTAGCTTGTAAACCAAGTGAGATGGACAATTTAGGAAAGTTAATGGCCATGATTTATAATAAAAAAAATAAGGTAACATCAAAAGGGACTGTAATAGCTTTTGCCGAAACTGGTACAGCTGTTGGACATAGCTTTTTCGATTACTTATCTGGGAATTATGAATTTATTCATACCACTAGGGAGCAATTTGATGAGCTAGAAAATTTAGACTTTTTAGAAGAACATTCTCATGCAACAGACCAAAATTTATATTTTGAAATGCTAGACAACTTTAAATTCGGTGATGAAGTAATTTTGGTAGACGATGAAATTACTACAGCTAATACGTGTATGAATATAATTAGAAAGATTCAAAGTATCTATCCTAAAAAGAAATATACTATATGTTCTATACTTAATTGGGTAAGTGATGAAAATTTAAAAAAAATTAGTAGTCTAGAAAAAGAACTTGGATGTAAGATAGAATTTGTGTATTTATTTAAAGGAGACTTTAATTTTGATATAAATGAAGATATTGTTGCAAATTACAATGATAATTGTACTATTAGTCAATCGAGTACTATAAAGGATGATAAAACAAATTTAATAGTAAATCATATCAACGTTGATTTAGAAGATTATATTGGAAATAAGAAATATATAAGATATACTGGTAGATTTGGAATTAACAAAAGAGAACAAATTAAATTAAAAGAAATTGTAAAAAGAGAAAGTAAAAAAATAGTTATAGAAAGTAAAGAATCTTTAAAAAAGAAAACAGAAAAGGTTCTATTTTTAGGTACTGAAGAATTTATGTATATACCCATGTTATTTGCAAAAGAAAAAGAAAATCAATGTGATATATACTATCATTCAACGACTAGAAGTCCAATAATTAATATTGATAAAAACAATTATCCTATTAGGAGCAAGTTTAAATTAAAGAGTTTTTATAATTTAGATGTTCAAAATTATATTTACAACATAGACAGACATAATTTCTCTGAGTGTTATTTATTTGTTGAGTTAGATAAAAGTGAGAATTCTTATCTGGAATTTATTGATATAATTAAAAATACAAGCATAAAAAAATTGACTATAGTATGTTGTAGCTAAAATGTTTTATCAAGATAAAATATATCGCAGTTTTAAGATAGGAGTTGAGTCATATGGGAGAATTTAGCACATATTCTAAAGATGATGTTATCTTTTTATTAAAAGATATATCAAATTTAATTGAAGAAGAAGGAAACAAAGAGAGAGAGTTAAAAATACAAAGTGGTAGACATTATTCAGAAATGATACCAATAGAGTATGAGGTTAGTGAAGATTATCTAAAATTATATCATGATAAACTAGAACAAAACAAGAATAAACTGGCATTTTCTATAGGCGTTATGTGTGAAAAGATAATTAAAAAAAATGGAAATGATGTTGTACTAGTTTCACTTGCTAGAGCAGGAACACCAATTGGTATTTTGGCAAAGAGATACCTAAGAGATAAGTATAATTTAAATTTACCTCACTATACAATATCTATAATAAGAGATAAAGGAATAGATATGAATGCAGTTGAATATATAATAAATAGTCATCCAAATTCAAATATACAATTTTTAGATGGATGGACTGGCAAGGGAACAATATCAAGAGAGCTAGAAAAAGCATGTGATGAGCTTAAAATTAAATTTAAAAAGAATTTTGATTCAACGCTTGCTGTATTAGCTGACCCTGCTGGATATTCTGGACTTTATGGAATTAGAGAAGACTTTTTAATACCAAGTGCATGTTTAAACTCAACTGTTTCTGGGTTAGTAAGTAGAACTGTGCTAAGAGAAGATTTGATTGGCAAGGATGATTTTCATGGTGCTAAGTTTTATAGCCATTTAAAGGATAAAGATGAGTCTATAAATTATATAGAAACTATAGAAGCTTGTTTCAAAAACCAATTTAAAAATATATCTGATGAAGTTGAAAAATGGAAAAGTGATATTATAACTAAAGATGGTTATTTTGATGTTTTAAATATAAAGGAAAAGTACGATATAAAAGATATCAACTTTATCAAGCCAGGTGTAGGAGAAACAACAAGAGTTTTACTTAGAAGAGTTCCATATAAGGTACTTGTTAAAGACTTAAATGACAAATCTTTAGAGCATATATTTATTTTGGCAAAAGAGAAAAATGTTGAAGTTGAAGAAATGGATTTAAAAGCTTATAAGTGTTGTGGCATAATAAAAAATATGAAAGATGTTTAGAAAATATATTTGACAGGAGAATACTGAATGATTGTTTTTTCAGACTTAGACAGGAGTATTATTTACTCTGATAAATTTTTAAATACTGATAAGAGATATACCAATATAGAAATCTATAAAGAGAAAGAAATTTCTTATATATCTCTAAATACTATAAATTTAATAAAACAAATACAGTATTACGGTATGTTTGTACCAACTACTACTAGAACAATAGAGCAGTTTAAGCGTATAGAATTTAATAAATATGGTATTTACTTTCCATGGAGTATAACTTCAAATGGAGGAGTTATACTTAAAGATAATGAAATATTGAAATCATGGAGTGAAAAGATAGACAAATTAAAATCTAACTATGAGCCTATTGAAAGCATGGTGGATAAATTTAAAACTTATTTGAATGTAGAAGGAATAACTAATTTTAAAGTTGCAGAGGATACATTTTTTTATATAGTTGTAGATTTTAAGAAATTTAATTTAGATTCAATTAGAGAGTATATAAATATATTAGAATCAAAAAACTGGAGATTGTATGTGAGTGGTAGAAAAATTTACTTTATACCAAAAGAAATCTCAAAAGAAAATGCCATAAAATACTTGACCAAAGAATTAGGAATAGAAGATTTTTATGCAATTGGGGATTCTATTATGGATTTTGGGATGCTCGATATTTCAAATAATGCTTATGTATTGAAGCATGGTGATATAAATAAAAGTGAAACAAGAAATACATTTATATCAAGTAAATCTGATGGAATGAGTGGAACTGAGGAAATATTATCTAAAATTTTAGATGAAAGTTGCCTACTTAATATATAACCAATAAACTAGAAAAGTCTGAAATAAATTAGGATAAAGTTTATCATACTAATTTATTTCAGATTTTTATTAATTTATACTTAAAAAAGAGTCTAGTATATTAAAATGAAGGTGGGGTCATTGCCCAAACTGAAATACATTCATTATCATCACAGTTTTCATATATATGAGGTATAGTGCTGTTAAAATAAAAACTGTCCCCTTCCTCTAATATATACTCTTTATTACCAAGTGTTATTTTCATTTTTCCTTTTATTATGTATCCACATTCCTCTCCTTCATGTGTCACAAATTCATTACTTTTTTTTGTATGTCCATCTAATGTAACAAGTATAAATTCTATTTTTTTTCCGATTAAATTAGGAACAAGAAGCTCGTAAAATTTTGTAGAATCGTTAGTTACTATTTTCTTTCGATTATTTTTCTTTACTACTATATTAGAATCATCCTTCCCAATATCATCAAAAAAATAACCTATGTTTACATCAAGAGTTCTTGATATTTTCCACATTGCTATAATTGATGGAACAACCATATTACGTTCAATTTGACTTATTAAACCTGTACTTAAACCAGAATCTTTGGCTAAAGTAGCTATACTTATATTTTTAGATTTTCTAAGTGCTCTAATTTTGCTTCCAACATCTATGTCCATTAGATAAAAACCCCCCTCAAACATGATTATAACATATATAGTTTCTAAAATTAATAAAATAAAATAAAAGTTATGTAATGAATGTATTTACATCGTTATATTGAATTTTCTGAAAAGATGAATTATAATAGTATTAATATTCAATATATTGAATATTAATATTGATATTTTAATTTAATGAAATGGAGGCGGTTGAGATGAGGAGTTTTGTAAGTCCTGATAATATTTGGGTATTATGGGCAATTGTAACTGGATGGGCAGCATTTAGTATTTATTTAGAACAAAAGTATAGTTGGGCGTCAAAAATATCAGGAGCAATAATAGCTCTTGTAGGGGCAATGTTATTATCAAATCTAAATATTATACCAGTAGAGTCTGTTGTATATGACCAAGTCTGGGGATATGTTGTTCCTTTAGCCATAGCTTTGTTGTTATATCAATGTAACATCAAAAAGATATGGAAAGAGAGTGGAAGATTACTTGTAATATTTCTTGTGGGTTCTGTAGGAACTGTACTTGGAGCTATGATTGGATTTTTAGCATTAAAAAATGCAGTACCAGATTTAAATATTGTTGCAGCTATGATGACAGGTTCTTATATAGGTGGAAATGTAAACTTTGCAGCTATGTCAGGAGCATTTGATGCACCTGGAGAATTAGTATCAGCAACTGTTGTAGCAGATAATCTTTTGATGGCATTATATTTCTTTGTTTTAATAGCCATCCCATCAATTGGATTTTTTAGAAAACATTTTAAACATCCACATGTAGATGAGATGGAAAGTATAGGAGTAAATGAAGGAGAAACAATAGCAGCAAATTATTGGGGAAGAAAAGAAATATCTTTAAAAGATATAGCAATAGCCATTGGTAGTGCTTTTATAATAGTTGCAGTATCAGTAGAATTGTCAGGTTGGTTTAAAGCTATAATACCAATATCAAATCCATTTTTAGCAATGCTAAATACTTTATTTGGCAATCAATACTTGATAATAACTACCTTAACTATGTTTTTTGCTACTTTTATGCCTAATTTCTTTAGCGATATAAAGGGAGCGCAAGAGTTGGGTACATTTTTAATCTATATTTTCTTTGTTGTAGTAGGTGTTCCTGCTTCAATTCCATTAATAATTCAAAAATCACCATTATTACTTTTATACTGTGGAATAATGGTACTTATAAACATGTTAGTTACATTTATAGTTGCCAAAATATTTAAGTTTAGTTTAGAAGAAGCTATTCTTGCATCTAATGCAAATATTGGTGGACCTACAACGGCAGCAGCTATGGCAATATCAAAAGGATGGTCTAAGTTAGTAGGACCAATACTTATAGTAGGGACATTTGGATATATAGTTGGTAATTATTTTGGTCTTTTAGTAGGAAATATTTTAATATAAGTTTTATAAAGAATGAAAAACAAACGTTTGAAAAAGACTTTATTTAATTGGAGGTTGTCATGATTTTTGATGGACATTCAGATACTTGGTCAGATGTAACGATAAGAAGGCTTAATGGAGAGAAAGATGTATTTAGGAGAATCCATCTTGAAAATTTTAAAAAAGCAAATATTGAAGGTGCTATTTTTGTAATATGGATAGATCCACCATATGATAAAAAGCCTGAAAAGAGAGTTAAGCAGATAATAGAGTGTGTAAAAGAAGAAATTGAAGATATGAAGGATGTTGCAAATATAGTAAAAAAATATTCTGATATAAATAAAGGCCTAAATGAGAGTAAAATAAATATTTTAATTGGTCTTGAAGGTTTAAGCCATGTTGGAAAAAATTTAGACTTAATCGAATATTATTATAAAGAAGTTGGAGCTAGACATGCATCATTAACTTGGAATGAACAGAATGAACTTGCAACAGGGTGTTTAGGAGATGACAACAGGGGACTAACTGAAATAGGGAAAAAAGCAGTAGATAAGTTAGAAAAATTAGGTATGATAATAGATGTATCACATCTAAACGAAAAATCATTTTGGGATTTGATGTCTGTTGTAAGTAAACCAGTTATAGCTTCCCATTCTAATGCTAAAAATCTATGTGATGCAAAAAGAAATCTAACAGATAACCAACTAAAAGAAATTTCAAAAACGGGTGGATTAGTGGGAATAAACAGTTTTAGAGGATTTACCAACAGTAACCCTAAGAAGCAGGATTTAATACATTTAGTCGACCATATAGATTATATGGTGAATCTCATAGGTATAGAGCATGTATCTTTTGGCTTTGATTTTAGTGATTATCTAGGAGAAGAGACTATAGGTTCTTTTACTGAAGGAAATTCTAAAAATCCAAGTGTAGAGGGTCTTAAAAGTACATATGAAGCTAAAAATATAGTGATAGAGCTTCAAAAAAGAGGATATAAAAAAAGTGATATAAATCTAATATCTAGTGGAAATTTCTATAGAGTATTTAAAGAGATACTAAAGTAATGCAGTAATTAGATTAGATATAGAAAGTACTATGATTAAGAATAAGTATTTGTACATAACAAGAAACATTCATATATGTAGATTTATATATATGGTATACAGATTAGATTAAATTTAAATGTTACTAGAATTAAAAATTCTAGTAACATTTTTTATATAAAAAAACAAATATTTATATATATTGACAATGATAATTATTATTGATAAACTATAAAAAGAAATGATAACAATTATCATTTCTAATAAAAATCAAGGAGGGAGAATGAAAAAGAGATATTTAATTATAGGAATAATAATTTTATCTTATTTTTCCTTATTTATAGGTGCAGAAGATATAAACATAATGCATATATTTGCAAAAAATCAGCATAAACTTATGATATTTGTCATGAGTAGAATACCAAGATTAATAAGTATATTAATTGCAGGTATAGGAATGAGTATAGCAGGCCTTATAATGCAACAGATAAGTAAAAATAAATTTGTATCACCTACTACAGGAGCAACAATAGATGCAGCTCAATTTGGTATAGTAATTTGTATGCTTTTAATACCAAGTGCATCGATTTTTATGAAGACTATAATAGCATTTATATTTTCTCTTATAGGAACATTTATGTTTATGAAAATAATAAGGAAGTTACAGTTTAAAAATATAATATTCGTGCCATTAGTAGGTATAATGTTTGGAAATATAATAGGTTCTATGACCGATTTTATTGCATATAAATATGATTTGAGTCAAAATGTAAGTTCTTGGATGCAGGGTGACTTTTCTATGATACTTAAAGGAAATTATGAAATATTATACATAACAATACCTCTCATAATAATAGCATATATTTATGCAAATAGATTTACTGTTGTTGGGATGGGGATGGATTTTGCAACTAACTTAGGGCTAAGTTATAAAAAAGTTGTCAATGTAGGTTTAATAATAGTAGCTCTTGTTACAGTATGTGTAGTTGTTACTGCTGGTAATATACCTTTTATAGGTCTAATAGTTCCAAATATTGTGTCTCTGTATATGGGTGATAATATAAGAGATAGTATATGGCATACGGGATTATTTGGGGCAATATTTGTACTTATATGTGATATTTTTGGAAGGATTATCATTTATCCATATGAAATATCTATAGGACTTACAGTTGGCGTTATAGGAAGTATACTATTCCTTTACTTAATATTAAGGAGGAATATAAATGAAGCTTAGTCTTAATAAAAAAATTTATTTGATGACTGCATTACTCTTGATATCAATAGCAATTTTTTTAAGCTATGGAATAGACAGGAATAATCTAGACTATGCATTATCACAAAGAATACCAAAAATATTTGCTATGATACTAGGAGGAGGATGTATAGCATTTACTACTGTAGTATTTCAAACAATTACTAACAATCAGATATTAACACCAAGTGTACTAGGGCTAGATTCCTTATATGTAATGATTCAGACTATAATAGTATTTATATTTGGAGCAACCAGTAATCTTATTACAAATGAAAATTATAATTTTATCATTAATGTTACTATAATGATTGTAGCTTCAATGCTATTGTATAGAGCATTATTTGAAAGAAAAGAAAATAATATTTTCTTTTTAATCCTAGTAGGAATGATATTTGGAACTCTATTCAAAAGTGCAACAACATTTATTCAAGTAATGATAGACCCTAATGAATTTCTAGCACTACAAACTAGCATAATGGCTAGTCTAAATAATATAAATACAAATGTGTTATTAATTGCATTTATAATAGTTATTGCAACAATACCTTTTATATATGATGAGATAAAATATTTAGATGTACTATCATTAGGCAGAGAACAGGCAATTAATTTAGGTGTAGATTTTGATAAAGTAGTAAAAAAAATGATAATCCTAATAGCAATTTTAGTTTCAGTATCAACAGCACTCATTGGACCTATGACATTTTTAGGACTTTTACTAGCCAACATAGCTAGAGAAGTTTTTAAAACATATAAACATACTTATTTAATTTTCGGTTCTATATTGTTAGGAATGATTACTTTAATAATAGGTCAATTTTTTATACAACATATATTCAAATTTAACACAACATTAAGTGTAGTAATAAATTTTATAGGAGGAATTTACTTTATCCAATTATTATTAAAGGGGGCAAATAGATGATAGAAATAAAAAATATATTTAAAAAATATAAAAATAAAAATGTTGTAGATAATGTTTCTTTTAATATAGAAAAAGGAAAAATAACATCTTTTATAGGTCCAAATGGTGCTGGTAAAAGTACTGTGTTATCAATAGTAACAAGACTTATAGGGGGTGATGGTGGAGAAGTATTGATAGAAGGAAAAAGCTTAACTTCTTACAACAATAAAGAACTAGCTAAAAAAATAGCTATACTTAAACAATCTAATAATATAACTTTAAAACTCACAATAAAAGAATTAGTTGGATTTGGAAGATTTCCATACAGTGAAGGAAATTTAACTCAAGAAGATGAAAAGTATATTAATGAAGCAATAGAGTATATGAAATTAACTGATATACAAGATAAATATTTGGATGAATTAAGTGGTGGGCAAAGACAAAGAGCTTATATAGCAATGGTAATAGCCCAAAATACGGAGTACATATTACTTGATGAACCACTTAACAATTTGGACATGAATCATTCAGTACAAATGATGAAGGTACTTAGAAGTCTTTGTGATGAGTTAGGTAAGACTATAGTGTTGGTTATGCATGATATAAATTTTGCTTCATGCTATTCAGATAATATAGTTGCACTTAAAAATGGAAAAATTGAAAAGGTAGGTCGTACAGATGAAATAGTCAATGAAAAAGTTTTAGGAAATATTTACGAAATGAACTTTGACATTAAGCATATAAATGGAAATAGAATATGTGTTTATTTTTAAAACGCTATAGATAAAAATCTATGAATTTTCTAATAAAAATTTAAACTAAGACGAATATTAATAAAAAATGAGGGAGACATTAAGATGAATAAAAAAGCAGCAATAATAGCAACAGTGGCTATAGTAGGATTAGTAGCAGTATTTGCATTAGGTGGGAGTAAAAAAAGTGAGAAGAAAACATCAGATACTTCAGATGCTACTATAAAAATAACTCATAGCTTAGGAGAAACAGATGTAAAGTTAAAGCCTAAAAAAGTGGTAGTATTTGATTATTCAGCACTAGATACAATGGATGCACTAGGTGTCAGTGAGAGTTTAGTAGGACTTCCAAAATCAAGTTTGCCAGCATCTTTAGAAAAGTATAAAGATGAAAAATATGCAGACTTAGGTGGATTAAAAGAACCAGATTTAGAAGGTATAAAATCAACAAATCCAGATTTAATTATAATAAATGGAAGGCAAGAAGATTTTTATGAGCAATTATCTAAGATAGCACCAACAATAAGTACAAGTAAAGATGATAAGAAGTATTTAGAATCTGTCAAAAACAATATAAATAAAATAGCTAAAATATTTGGAGTAGAAGAGAAGGCTAATCAAGAATTTGCTAAAATTGAAAAGAAAATAGAAGTTTTAAATAAAAAAGTAACAGGAAAAGAATTAAATGCTTTAACTCTTATGGTAAATGAAGGAAATTTAAGTGTATTTGGTGAAGAGTCTAGATTTAGCATATTATACAACAGTTTTGGATTTAAGAATAAAGATAAGAATATAAAGGAATCAAGTCATGGTCAAAATATTACTTTTGAATATATAGCTAAGCAAAATCCAGATATTATGTTTGTTATAGATAGAGGTATAGCTACTGGTAGCGATGTGAAAGCTGGTTTAACAGCTAAATCTGTTTTAAACAATGACGTAATAAAATCTATGGATGCTTATAAAAATGATAATATAATATACTTGGATGCACCAACATGGTATGTAAATGATGGTGGACTTACATCTTTAAATAAAATGATAGATGATGCTTCAAAAGCAGTTAATAAGTAAGCCTATTGTTTATAGTAAATGTGCTTTATATAATGATTATGTAATCAGCCACTTTAAAGTGGCTGATTTTTTATG
>NZ_JAGWCS010000058.1:0-24213 GCF_020657705.1 Clostridioides sp. ZZV15-6598
GTATAAGTTTATGCAAGCTCATGTGTTTAGAGCTTGCATATATATTATTTAATATATTTCTGTACTTAAAAAAATAAAATTCCAAAAGGATTTTTTCTATAGATTTAGTAGTAAGGGGGAATTTTGATATGTATGAAGTTAATTTAGAACGAGCTATGAATTATTGGATGGATTTGCTAGATGATTATACCAATCTAGCAAAAATTCCAAATGATTTTTTTTATAAAGATTGTTCTGATGAAGTTGTAGATGAAATTTTTAAGATTGATATTGAGAAACATGAAAAATTAATTCAATATTCTAAAATGAATAATATAAGCATAAGTTCTATTATAGAAACTATCTATGGACTTATATTACAAAAGTATACATATGAAGATGATGTAGTTTTTGGAAAAACAATAAATATAATTCCGATAAGAGTTAAGGTTAGACAAAGCGAAAAGTTTATAGATGTTGTAAAAAATTTAAAAAGGCAATGGAGTAGGTCTTTAGAATATGGATACTATTTGCTATCAGATATAGAGAATAAAAATCATTTGAATACTAAACTTATAAACACAATATTTGTAGCTAAAAGTTTTGATTTATCATATGACTATGACATAGAAAAAAAAGGATATGATTTATCTGTAATAGTTTACACTAAAAGGGCATTAAAAATAAAAATAAAATATAAGCCATCTATATACAAAAGAGAAACTATTAGAAGAATATTAAATCAATTTGATTATATAATAGAGCAGATAATAAGGAATAACAATATTTTAATAGAGGATTTAGAATTTGTATGTAAGAAAGAAGAAAGAATATTATTAAAAGATTTTAATGACAATCAATGCGAGATACCATATGACAGAAGTTATATTGATTTATTTAGGGAACAAGTTGAGAGAACACCTAACAATGTAGCTGCTAGAGATGAAAATAGAAATTTGACATATAAAGAACTTGATGAATTGACTGATAGACTTGCAGGCTATTTAAATCATATAGGAGTAAAAAGTGAAGATATAGTAGCTGTAATGTTGCCAAGAGACATTAATATAATTGTTACAGCCATAGGAATTATGAAATCAGGAGGTGCATTTTTCCCAATAGACACAAGTAATCCAGAAGAAAGATTAAATTACCTTCTTGAAGACAGTAATGCAAAAGTAGTAATAACTACAGAAGAACTTAAATGTAAAGTTATAAATGAAAACACAATAGTGATTGATATAAATGATGAAGACATATTTAAAATTAGATATGACTTAACTGAAAAAATAACACCATCAAACTGTGCATATACAATATCTACATCAGGGTCAACTGGTAGGCCAAAGACTATAGCCATAGAACATAAGAGTTTAGTAAACATGTGTTATTATAGCATAGAAGCTATAAGTGCTACAGAAGATGATATATGTGGGATATATTTAAGTTTTAGTTTTGATGCTGTAATGAAACAACTATTTCCATATCTATTGATGGGTGCTTCAATAAACATTATGCCAGAAGAAGCAAAGTTTGATGAATACACAGTAAATGAGTACTGTGAGGAAAATGATATAACTATATTAGCATTACCAACAGCGTTTGCAAGATTATTTATACAAAACTGTAACAACAGTTCACTTAGGATTGTGCAGACAGGAGGAGAACGATTAAAAGGATATAGAAAACGTAACTATGAGTTATATAATGAGTATGGACCAACAGAATTTACTGTTGTATCAACTTCTTTTCATGTGGATAAAGAGTATGGGAAAATACCAATAGGTAAGCCAATCTTTAATACTTATGCATATGTATTAGATAAAAAAAATAAACTATGTCCAATTGGAGTTCCAGGAGAACTCTGTCTATCAGGGATCCAAATATCAAGAGGCTATTTAAATAAAAAAGGGTTAACAGAGCAAGTATTTGTAGAAAATCCTTACAAAACTTGTGAACACAATAAATTAATGTATAGAACTGGTGATTTGGTAAGATGGTTAGATGATGGAAATTTAGATTATATTGGTAGAATGGATAATCAAGTAAAAATTGATGAATTTAGAATAGAGTTGTATGAGATTGAGAATATAATAAACAATATTACAGAAATTAAAAGTGTTGTTTGTATATCAAGAACAAATGAGGATGGAGATATGTATATATGTGCATATTATGTGATTGATGATGAGGATAGCGAAAAGATAAATGACAGAACAGTTAGAGAATATTTAAATGAGCATTTACCTCCATATATGATTCCAACAATAATAATGAGGATAGATAAAATACCAGTTACCCCAATTGGAAAAGTAAATAAAAGGGCATTGCCAGAGTGATTTTGTATTATGACAGGTGTTATAAAGGGACTATAGAAGTTTCTTTATGACACCTATTTTTAAAAAATAATCAATTTACATAAAAGAAAGAATTTTCTGTACATTTTTACTGTGATGAAAATCTGTTTATAAGGATGATTATTGTATTTTTTATACTTTTCCGTGTTTTAAAGTGTTTTTATAACAAATTTAATTTTAATATAAAAAAAATTTTTACTTTTTATCTTAATCCTTTTTAGTATAATCGAAAAATAAAAAGAAAATTAGCATAAAAATATCTAAAAGTAGAAATTAATAATATGGGATTAAATTTTAGTAGTTTTTACTCGCTATTTGTAAAATAATAAAAAGTTAAGTTTTATATGTATATATGTTATAATATATACAAACTGAAAAGGGGTGAAAATTTTATGAACAAAAAATTACCTAAGGGAGCTTATGGTGAGGTTAGTGGAAAAGATTACGTTCCATACATCACAGATAAGTCCAGAACCGGTGGAAATGTAGCTGTACTGATTATCGGTATTATTTTAGCTGCCATTTTTGCCGCATCTACAACTTATTCTGGAATGAAAGCTGGTCTTACAGTTGCAGCAGGTATTCCAGGAGCTATAATAGGTTCTGCTTTTGTTGGAGCATTTGCTCGTCAAAAGGGTATTCTTGGTAAGAATTTAATCCAAGGTATGTCAAGTGGTGGAGAATCTGTTGCAAGTGGATTCATTTTCGTATTACCAGCAGTTATCTTAATTGGAAGCCAAATTACATTTTTAGAAGGCTTAGCTGTTGGAGTTGGTGGTGTTTTATTTGGTATAGGAGTTGCAGCAATAGTTCACAATTATTTAATAGTTGAAGAACATGGTAAACTTATGTACCCAGAATCAATGGCTATATCTGAAACACTTGTTGCTTCAGAGGCTGGTGGAGACTCAATTAAATACATGGGAATTGGATTTGTAATAAGTGGATTTATCACTGTATTAACTGGTTCATTCTTAAATGTAGCAAACAATGTAATGAGTCTTGTAGGAAGTAAATTCTACAAATGGAAATTTGATATTGAAGTAAACCCTCTACTTTTAGGAATTGGGTTTATAGTAGGGCTTGAAGTTTCTTTAACGATGTTTGCAGGAAGTATTTTATCAAACTTTGGTATTGCACCTTTAATAGGTTACTTTACTGATATGGCTAAAGATGGAGCTATGGTATGGAACAATCCTGCGATGCCTCTTAACCAAATGGATGTTGGAGCTATATCTAGTAGTTATGTAAAATATATAGGTGCTGGTATGATGCTTTGTGGAGGTATTATTGGTGCAATAAAACTTATCCCAACTATAATCGCTTCTATAAAAGAAACACTTAAAGCTAAATCAAATACTGGAGATGCAGAAGAAGGTTCATCTATACAAATGATACTTTTATTAGGTGGAGTAGTTGTTGGATTCTTAGCAGCGTTCTTAATTTCTGGTAACATTGCTATGGCAATTATTGGAGCTATCATATCTCTTTTATTATCTTTATTATTCGTCATAGTAGCTGGACGTTTAACAGGAACAATAGGAACATCAAATCTTCCAGTTTCTGGTATGACTATAGCTTCTCTAGTTATTGTAACATTAGTATTTGTTGTAATGGGATGGACTGATTTAGAAGCTAATAAATCATTACTTTTATTTGGGTCATTTATAGTTGTTGCTATTGCTATAGCTGGTGGATATACTCAATCTCAAAAAGTAACTTACATCATTGGTGGTAGTAAAAACGAAATGCAACGTTACTTCACAATTGCAAGTATAGTTGGTGTTATAGTTGTTGTAGGAGTAATCTTATTACTTTCTGACCAACTTAAAGCTACTGGTGATAATGTACAATTTGCATTACCACAAGCAAACTTAATGTCAACATTAACTTCTGGTATTATGTCAGGTAGTTTACCTTGGGTTATGATTATTGTTGGAGTATTTATGGCAATTGTATTATATGCATTAAAATTACCAATAATGACTATAGCTATAGGATTCTATTTACCAATAGCAACAACTTCTATAATATTAGTTGGAGCATTAATTCGTCTATTTGTTGAATTAGTATCTAAATCTGAAAAAGAAAAAGAAGCTAAAGTTTCTAATGGTATAAGTTTATCTTCTGGTCTTGTTGCTGGTGGATCTATCATTGGTTTAATAGGTATAATATTACAAGTAACTGGAGTTATAACTCCAAAAGTACCAAGTGGTTTTGCTGCGACAAATTCAATGGCAATTGCTTTACTAGTAGTTCTAGTTGTACTTACAGCATTACCTATTGTGTTATCTAAAGTAAAAAATAATGAGCAAGAGTAATGATGTTTTAGATATTGTATTTAAAATTGCTGATGGACTTGAATATGAAGTAGATGAAAATAGTATTGTAACTATACTTGAAAAACAGGACCATAAGATTCAAAAGTTTTTTAGAAAGTTAAAAGCTAGAATACCTAAATATAAAAAAATAGAACTAGATGAATATTCTAGTTTCGTATTTTTACAAATTGATGGTAAAAAGACTGTTAAAGAAATAGGTGAAAACTTAGAATCCAAGTATGGAGAAGAATCTCATCCACTTTATGAAAGATTGTTGGTTTTTTTAAATCATATTGATGTCAATTGTCACTATGTTGAAAGACTGGATATAGACGTATAATAAAGAATTATTATAGGATATATCGGAATATAAAAATTAGAAGATAGTTATAAAAGAGCTATATGTTTTTAAAGACATATAGCTCTTTTAAATATTTATAACTTATAAATTTAAAGTAAAGGTCACTAAACTTAGATGTTTTAATCTTATTTATTATTAGCTATTTTATCAGCTAAATTATTTAGATATTCCCATCTTTCATATTTGTACTCAAGTTCTTTTTCTAGTTTTGATTTTTCATCTAGAATTTCTTGAAGTTTAGTAAAATCAGTTGCAAATTTTGAAGTACTTTCATCAAGTTTTGCAATTTTAGATTCAAGTTTTTCTATGTCAGAATCAATATTTTCAAACTCTCTTTGCTCATTATATGAGAATTTAAGTTTTTTATCATTTTTAGGTTTTTCTTTTTTTGGAGCAGTTGAAGCATCATTTTTAAGTGCTTCTTTTTTAGATTCTTCAAATTCAATTCCTTGAATTTCTCTATAAATAAGATAGTCACTATAATTACCTGTATAAATATGAATTTTTCCATTTCCTTCATATGCAAATATTTTATTACAGATTCTATCTAGGAAGTATCTATCATGTGATACTGTAATTACCACACCTTTGAATTCATCAAGATATTCCTCTAATATTTTTAGTGTTTCAATATCTAAGTCGTTTGTAGGCTCATCCAAAAGAAGTACATTAGGAGCTGTCATAAGAATTTTAAGAAGGTGTAGTCTTCTTCTTTCACCACCAGATAGTTTGCCTATCAAAGTATACTGCATAGTACCATTAAAAAGGAATCTTTCACACATTTGAGAAGCTGTAATCTTAGTACCATCAGAAGTTTCTATATAATCGCTAGCTTCTTTTACATAGTCTATAGCTCTTATATCAATGTCCATATGAGAATCATCTTGAGAAAAGCAACCTATTTTTACAGTTTCTCCAATTGAGATATATCCACTATCAGGGGCTAATTTCCCATTTATTATGTTTATTAGAGTTGATTTACCCATACCATTTTTACCTATTATACCAATTCTATCTGTACGTGCTAAAGTATATTCTAAATTATCTATAACTGTATTTTCTTCAAAAGATTTAGATATATTGTGTATTTCTATTATTTTATTTCCAAGTCTACTTGAGGCAACAGATATATCGATATTTTCATCAAGTTTGAAAGAATCTTTATTTACAAGTTCATCAAATCTTTGTAGACGAGCTTTTTGTTTTGTACTACGAGCTTGAGCTCCACGTCTAACCCAAGCAAGTTCTGTTCTAATTAAATTTTGTCTTTTATCTTCAATACTTGATTCTAATGAAAGTCTTTCCATTTTCTTTTCTAAAAATATTGAATAATTACCATCATAGCTAAATAATCTACCTTTATCCAATTCAATTATTCTATTTGTAACACGGTCTAAAAAATATCTATCATGGGTTATCATAAGCAATGAGCCTTTTCTTGAATTTAAGTATTCTTCAAGCCAATCGATGGTATCATTATCTAGATGGTTTGTTGGTTCATCTAGTATTAAAAGCTCACAAGGAGTAATAAGAGCTGAGGCTAGAGAAACTCTTTTTCTTTGCCCACCAGAAAGTTCTATTATTTTTTGATTAAAATCATTTATACCAAGCTTTGTAAGTACAGATTTAGCTTCACTTTCTAAATCCCAAAGATTTAAAGCATCTATCTTCTCATGCATGGATAATAATTTTTTATTTAGTTCATCTGTAAAGTTAGAATTAAGTTTTTCTAAAGTTTCTTGGTATTTACCAAGTAGTTTTAATTCTTCTGAAGTTCCATTAAATACTTGTTCTAGAACAGTTGAATTTTCATCATAAGTTGGGTTTTGAGGAAGATATTCTACTCTAATACCATTAGTCTTTGTTATATTGCCAGTTTCACTTTCTTCAGCTCCCGCAATAATTTTAAGTAAAGTAGATTTACCAGTACCATTTACACCAATAAGTCCTATTTTTTCTCCATCATTGATACCAAGAGATATATTTTCAAGTAATTTTTTTTCAGAATAGCTTTTACTTATATTTTCCAATGTCATTAAATTCATATAATTCACCTTTATTTCTAATCTATTATTTTTCAAAATGTTGGTAATCTGGGTTTTTCCAATATCCACCCCAACTCCAACCTCTGCTTACAAAAGCATTATAACAATCATCACCTTTTTTTATCATTCCAAATTTTAAAGCAGACCTATCTGCATAAACAGTGCTTACCTTAGGGCTAACATTGTCTCCAGAAACATGGGGGTTTTGCAATGGGTTTATATCTATAGCACGTCCTTTACCATGATTTGAGACAGTATTTGTACCAGCTACAGTTCTATAACAAAATGCAGATGTATTATTGTCAGACATAGATTTTTCATCTACAGCGTCATAATCATCTATTAATTTGATTTTTTCAATTGGATATTTTTTTTCATATAATTCTTTAAAAATATCGACAACTTCCGGAGCTAGTTCACTATTTACTATCATTTCACCTTGATGAGTTTTTTCATCAAATCCGTAGTAGGTAAGTTTCAAGTAAGATAAACTATCAAAGCTTATAGGCTCATCAGAAGGCATAGATTTACCAATCATTTTGTTTTTTATATTATCTGGTATTGAAGAAGATGAAAAAGTAGGCTTAATTTTGTTACCTTCCTGCTTTTTGATAGAGTTTTGATTATTTTTAGAATCATCTGTTGTATTGTTTTTATCTTGCATAGTTTCTTGACTTTTTATAGTATCTTCTTTGTTGGATTTAGAGAAAAATATCTCATATATAGATAGTAAGGCAAGAAATAATACAGTTATTACAATTGTTAGTTTTAATTTATTAATCTTTTTTCTTTTTGACTTTTTACTCATATTATCCCCCATGTTAGATTCATATAAACTATATATATTATACATCATAAAAATAAACTAGGCTAACAATATTTAGTTAACCTAGGACATTTCATCTATAGTTTCTCCTATTATTTTTATACCAGTTTCAATATCCTCAAAAGAGAGTCTCGAAAATCCAAGTCTTAAAGTGTCAGAGCCAGAGCCATCTGTAAAAAATAAATCTCCAGGCATAAAGATAACATTTTTTTTATAACATTTTTCTAGTAGTTTTCTAGTATCTATATTCTTAAGCTTTATAAATATATGCAAGCCACCATCACCTAAGATATATTCCGTTTGTATATATTTTTTTACACATTCATAGGCAAAGTTAAATTTATCCCCATAGAATTTACGTATTTTTTTTACGTATTTTTCAAATCCTCCATTACTTAAATAATCAAATAAAATACCTTGGTCTAAAAAAGATACATGTATATTTCTACACCTTTTTACACTTTCTAACTTATCTATAACTTTTTTATCTGCAAATATCCATCCAATCCTCATTCCAGGAAATAAGATTTTTGAAAAACTACCAATATATACAACACCATTATTCATATTATCAAGAGAGCAGATGGGAAATATATGAGAACTATTGTAGAGTAACTCTTCATTAAAGCCATCTTCTATAATTGCTATATTGTATTTTTTCATAAGATTATAGAATCTATATCTATTTTCAGGGGTCATTACAATTCCTGTTGGATTATGATAAGAAGGTGTAATGTATGCAAATTTTATTTTATTTTTGTACTCAATTAAACGATTTTCGAGCAAATTGAAATCTAAACCATTTTCAGATATATCCACTCCTAAAATATTGAGATTGTGTGACTTCATAATTTTTATAGCTGTGTTGTGAGTAGGATTTTCACAGATTATATAGTCTCTTTCTTGAGTGAAAGAGGACATAATAATATCAAAGCCTTCTGTAAATCCATTTGTAATTAGTATATCTTTGTTATTAATATCAACTCCCTTATTTGTCATATATTCAAGCAAATAGTCAATAAGAGGTTTATAACCTTGTGCATATCCATAGTTAAGTAGTTTGTGACCTTCTAATGAGATTCTATTTAAAAAGGATTTTTTTAATTCCTCCATATCAAATAAATCTCCATCAGGAGATATACTTTTAAATGATATTAGGTTAGAGCTCCAAGGTATCTCGCTTTTTATAATATCTAATTCATTAGCTTTTTTAGAGTATGTATTCTCTAAACAGTCCCAATTTAAAGACCATGTAGTGTTTGAAGATTTATTTTTTGAATTAACAAATGTACCTTTTCCTGAAATAGAGTAGATTAAGCCTTCTGATTTTAGTTCTTCATAAGTCAAGACTATTGAATTTCTACTGACTTGTAAAAGCTGACTAAGCTCCCTTGTAGAAGGGAGCTTACTATTGTCTGGAATTAATCCTTTTGATATCATATCACTTATATAATTTTTAATTTGTATATAAATTGGTTCACTATCATTTAATCTTAGATTTGAAAATATCAAATTACCACCTCAAATTGTATTATCTAATTTAAAGAGTATTCTATAAGTTTATCTAATAATTGGCTATACTCAAGACCCTTAGCAGCAGCACTTCTAGGTATTAAACTAGTTTTAGTCATGCCAGGAAGAGTATTTAGCTCAAGAACATAAGGAATACCTTCACTTATAATCATATCAACTCTTACATATGCTTTGCAATTAAAAATTTTCCAACAAGTCTCAGAAATTTCGTTTACTCTTTTTTGAAGTTCATCATCTAAATAAACAACTTCTTCTTTTGCACCTTTTTCAAGTGAGTATTTAGCTTCATAATCAAAGAATCCTGAGTCTGATTTTATAGATATAGTAGGAAAAACTTCGCCATTTAATATGAATGAAGTATATTCTCCACCTGGTATATATTTTTCAATCATTACAAACTCATCAACTTCTAAACCTTTACGAACTGCTTCTTCAACTTCATCTTTGGAATGAATGAAGAATGTAGCAACACTTGAACCTCCTGAATTTGGTTTTATAAATACTGGATAGCCTATTTTATCTATCTCATCATAATTTATTTCATCAACTGATTTTACTAAAGCCCATGGAGCAGTAGGAAGGTCTGAATCTCTAAGCATTTTTTTAGTGATGTTTTTGTCCATACACATTCCACTACAAAGAGGTCCACATCCAGAATATGGTATATCCATAGTCTCAAGTACTGACTGAATACATCCATCTTCACCAAATTTTCCATGTAGTGCTAGTACTGCGAAATCTGTATCTTCTGGTATTTTTGTAAATATATCTCTTTTATCATCTATTATTACCTTTACAACATCGTATTTACTTTTATCAAGGTTATTATATATTTCTTTTCCTGAATTTAAAGATACTTCTCTCTCTGATGATATTCCACCCATTATAACTGCTATTTTCATATTATACACTCCTATTTTAAATTTTATTATTTTTAAATTAAATTTTTTAATTTACTTACTTAATTATATGAATTAATGGTTGATGATGAAAGTACCACTACATGTGAAGTTTATATTATGTGTGGTTTTAGAGTGATAATCTGACTTACAGATAGATTTGAATGATTTTTTAACTTTATTTATGTTATCATTTTTGCTAAAATTAGTGGTATGAACTTAAGACTAGTCTTAGTGGCTATAAATCAAGGAGTGATAAAATTTGAAAGCAGAAATAATAAGTGTAGGAACAGAGATACTGTTGGGAGATATAGTAAATACAAATTCTCAATTTTTAGCTAAAGAACTTGCAGCATTGGGAATAGAAGTATACCATCAAAGTACAGTTGGAGATAATAAGCAAAGACTCTTAGAATGCTTTGATGAAAGTTTAAAAAGAAGTGATTTAGTAATTACAACAGGAGGTCTTGGGCCAACTGGTGATGATATGACAAAAGAAACTGCAGCAGAGTATTTTGGGCAGGAATTAGAATTACATAAACCATCATTAGAAGTCTTGGAATCATTCTTTATTAAAACAGGAAAGAAAATGGCTGAAAATAATATGAAACAAGTATATTTTCCAAAGGATGCTATAGTATTAAAAAATAATAATGGAACAGCACCAGGAGCTATTTTAAAGAAAGATGATAAAAGTATAATAGTATTACCAGGGCCTCCAAGAGAAATGAAGGCAATGTTTAATGAAAGTGTCAAACCTTACCTACAACAATTTACAAAGGAAATGCTAGTATCAAAAACTTTAAGATTGTATGGAATAGGGGAGTCAAATCTAGAATTGGAAATTTTAGATATAATTGATGAACAAACTAATCCAACAGTTGCGTTGTATGCAAAGGAATTAGAAGTTACAATAAGAATAACTGCAAAGGCTGAAAATGAAGAACTAGCTTTTGAGTTGATAAAACCAGTAGAAGAAAAGATAAAAGGCAGAGTTGGTAAATATGTATATACTGAAGGAGATATTTCAGTATCTGAAGGAGAGTCTGCATTAGAGGATGCTGTTTCTAAGCTTCTTGTAGAAAAAAACTTAACAATAGCAGTGGCTGAATCTTGTACTGGAGGTTTAGTATCTTCATCTCTCATAAATTATTCAGGAATATCTTCTGTATTTCTTGAAGGATGTGTAACATATTCTAATGAAGCAAAAATGAAAAGATTAGGAGTAAAAAAAGAAACTTTAGAAGTCTTTGGAGCAGTAAGTGAACAAACAGCAATAGAAATGGCTGAGGGCGTTGCTAAAGGGCTTGGAACTAATATAGGTATATCTACAACTGGAGTAGCTGGACCTGGTGGAGGAACTGAAGAAAAGCCTGTAGGACTGGTTTATACTGCAATATATATAAATGGAAAAACAATAGTGAGAAAAAATATATTTAATGGAGATAGAAGAAAGATAAGATTAAGAGCTACTAGAGATTTACTTAATGAGCTGAGAATACAATTAGAAAAACTTTAAATTATTATGATATTGGGTATATTTAAAGTATTGGTATAATATAAAATCATTTTTGGAGGCTTTTAATTTATGATAAAACATATATTTTGTGATTTAGATGGAACTTTATATGAAAATGGAGCTATAACAAAAGAAGACATAGCAGCAATTGAGGAAATAGAAAAAAGAGGAGTACAGTTTAATGTTGCTACAGGTAGGGTTTTTAAACAAGCTCGTGATATTATCGAAGGGAGCTTAGATATGAATGGCTACTATATATGTGAAAATGGTGCATTTATACATGATAAAGATTATAATGTGATTTTTAAGCAAACTATAGATGATAAACTAGTAAAAAAAGTTATTGATAGATTTGAATCAACTGATGCACAATTGTATTTTAAATATAAAGGAGATGTAATTGTAGATAGTGATACGACAGCTTTTAGACATTATTCTAGTGATTTTATAGTAGACCCTGATTTTGAGAAAAGAGATAGTTTTGATAATCTTATAGGTAATATTGGTATATGCTCTGAAAATTTAGAAGAGTTGTCTAGAATAGAGTTATATCTAAAAAGTGAGTTTAGCGAAGTGTTGGAAATATATTTTTCTAGTACTTATACTTTAAACGTAGTTCCTAAAAGTGTATCAAAAAGAGGTAGTATAGAACATGTAATAAAAACTCTGAATGTAAGTCCAGATGAAGTTGCTACTATTGGAGATTCTCCAAATGATATTTGTATGTTAGAAGGGTTTAAATACAGTTTTGTAATGTCAAAGGCAAGAGAAGAAGTAAAACAAAGTGCAAATTATGTAGTAGATAGTGTAAAAAGTGCTATAGATTCTATAATAAAAATAAATAATTAGATATAAATATTGATATTAAGTAATAAAAAATTAATAAGTTATTTTTGCATGTTGATTTACTAAGTAATCAATTTTATAAGGTATTACATATTCAGTATAAAAAAATGACTGTTCAAGAGAATTATAAAACTAGATTTTATATTCTGTAGAGCAGTCATTTTGATTATATTAATTGTCAATTTAAAATTCTTAAATTAACCACAATTTGCTATGTGGTATGATTTTATTGTATTAGCTAAAATAGAATCTAATATATAATTTATAACACTATTGCAAGTATACGCTGAAAATTTTAAATCATTCATATAGTCGCTTTTCTTTTTGTATTCATTGTAAAGTTTAACAAAAAATTTTTCAAATCCGCTATTTATAGTATTTCCTTTAATTTTAGATAAATCAACATCCTTTGCAAATGCTCCAAGTTCTCTTTCATAAGTAACATGTTTGTTCAAACTATGTTTAAATTCCCAACGTTCACTATGAGCTAAGCAGAAAAAATCGCATAAAAAGTGGCAGATAACACCAAGCTCTTGACTAAGTCTACTTACTGAAAAATATTTAGAAACATTATCTATAGTAAGACTACACAGATAATTTATTTTGGAAGCAACCATATTGAATGATTCATCCATATAATGTTTTTTTAATTTGTATTTAGAAAAAGCATCTGGTTTAATATTACCATATATAAAATTTTTTTCGCTTATAAAGAATGTTTTATTTTCATCTATATTATTAAGTATCGATTTTGCCATAATAAAATGGGTATTCATTAACATATTTACACCTCGTATAGTTTATTAGACTTATTAAATATATTATTATGATATGATATTTATGATAAAAGTTTAATGGTAAATATATGAAATTAAGTCAATCACATTTATTTAAATAATTTCAACCATATTCATAATACCAGTAATTGGCGAAATTTACAATATGTAAATAATGTTAAGTTTTTATTTATCAAATTTAAAATTAAGTATTAGTATACTTTCTAATTAGTCTATTAGCTTTAGATTGAGAAATTTCAAGGTGTCTAGCTACTTTATAAGAACTACCCAATTTTTCATAAGCATCCAAAATTACATTTTTTTCATACTCCATAATTAAAGTATTAAAGGTTTTGTTTTTATAATCAATAGGTAGAGAATTATCTACATTAGTTGTATATGTTGGAGCATTATTTCCACTATTGTCAGTATTTACATTTTTAGTGAGCATACTTGGTAAATCGTCTGTTGTTATATGACTATCTCTACAAGTAAGTAAGATTTTTTGAATTATATTCTGTAACTCTCTTATATTACCTGGAAATTTGTAGTTTGCAATAATACTTATAGCTTCTTTTGATATTGTCTTGTTTAGATTAAAGTCGCTTGAATATCTATTAAAATAATATTTTATAATCTCTACTAAATTATCTTTTCTTTCTCTAAGTGGAGGGAGTTTTATTTCTATAACGTTTAATCTATAATATAAATCTTCTCTAAACTTTTTTTCTTTTACTTTAGAAATTAAATCAGCATTTGTAGCAGATATAATTCTTATGTCAACTTTTTTATTTTTTAAACTTCCAACTGGAGTAAAAGTCCTATCTTGTATCAATTGTAAAAATTTTGCTTGTAGATTTTGTGGTATATCACCTATTTCATCTAAAAAAAGAGTTCCTCCATTAGCCAATTCTACAAGACCAACTTTACCTTTGGTACTTGCACCTGTAAAAGCACCTGAAGCATATCCAAAAAGTTCAGATTCAAGTAGTTGAGGAGATATGGTTGCACAGTTTATAGTTATAAATGGACCACTTGCTCTGTTGCTGTTGTGATGTATATATCTAGCAAGTGAACTCTTTCCTGTTCCAGATTCTCCTAACAATAGTACACTTACATCAGTTTTAGAAACATGGTTGACTGTATTCATAATAGGTCTCATAACTACACCATCCATAATTACTGTATCTTCAATTCTAAGAGCTGTTCTATATAGTGTTTCCACTTCAGATTTATATTTTTTTACTTGTTTTTTTGTATCTTCAAGTTTGTTTTTTATATTATTAAGTTCAGTTATATCTCTACAATTTTCAACAGTGAATTCTAGCTCACCATTTTCATCGAATACAGGACTTGCAGTTATAATAAGCTTTTTTCCTGTTTGAGTATCTTGTTCAAGTGAAAACTTAGACTTTGTTCTCAATACAACAGGTATGGGGCTTTTTGTTGAATATCCAGATTCTTCTAAGAAAGAAACATTTTTTCCTAAAATATCTTCTTTTTTTAGACCATAATTTTCTTCAAATGCCTTATTACAATATATTATTATACCTTTATCATCAGATGCACATATTTCATCATGAGAAGCCTCTAATATTTTTTTATAAAACTCTAAATCTAAATCCATATCTAAATCCATTTTCCCTATTGTCCTCCTAAATTTTTAGTGATACATTAAAATAGGTTTAATTTACTAAATATAATTAAAAGTATAATCTTTATACAATACATAAATTTCAGTCTATTTTAACTTTGAATAAGTTATATATAACTTATTTTACAATTAAAGTAAGTCTAAATCAACTTAAAATATGTTTGAAATAACTATTGAAAAGTTGAAAAAGCAGTAATATTGTTGCAAATTCTAAGTTTTTAGTGTCGATATAAATAAAATAAAAATGGCATGGTTTTTGCTTGATAAAAATGATGTGTATTGACTAAATAATAGTAGAGGGGTATTCAAAATGGGAGAAAAAAGTAAAGGGTATGTATTTATAGCAACAGCAGGAATATTATGGGCTACACTTGGCTTGTTTGGAAAGTTTTTGATGGGAAATGGACTGACATCAGAACAAGTAGCATTTACAAGATTATTTTTTGGATTTATAGTTTTAGGTGTTTATTCAGCTATAAGAACACCACATATTTTAAAAATAAACAAAAAAGGAATTATTTATTCAGTAATAATAGGGATTATATGTCAAGCTATGTTTAATTTATGTTACTTTAAAGCTATTGATACTGTAGGTGTATCTGTAGCAGCAGTTTTATTGTATACATCGCCATTATTTTTAGCTGTATTTTCAAAATTTTTTTATAAAGAGAGTATTACTAAAAGTAAAATATTTTCGCTGATTTTTTGTTTTCTTGGTGCTATTATGGCAGTAACTGGTGGAAGTTTAAATTTTCAAAACTTAAGTACTATGGGTTTATTACTTGGAATATTATCTGCAATAGCATATGCACTGATGCCAACTATTAGTAAGAATGCTTTGAAGGAATTTTCAAGTTCAACAATATTAGTTTACAGCTTTTTATTTGGAGCAATATTTATGATTCCTTCTGCTAGACCATGGGAAATATTAACTTATGCTAAAGATTTAAATATTTTATCTTGTATGTTGATGTTAGGGGTTGTTCCAGCAGCACTTGCATATATTTTTTATGCAGCAGGTATATCTAAAGGAGTAGAGTTGTCTGTTGCAGGTGTAGTAGCATCAGTAGAATTAGTTGGCTCTGTTATAATTGGATGTACTATGTTAGGAGAAAGTTTTTCTATAGGAAAGCTATTTGGAGTGATGTTAATGTTGATATCAGCTGTAATAGCACTTAATCTTTCTTATGATGGAATGAAAATGTTCTATAAGTCTAATAAATTAAAACAAATTGAGAAAACAGAAAGTATTTAAGACTATATATTTTACCCTTATACATTTGTATGGGGGTATTTTTTATTGTAATTTTTAATTTGAAATTTGCTTTGTAAACAATAAAATAACTATAGATAGATTTATGTTTTATATAAAGCTATCTATAGCTATTATGTTATCTTTAATCATCATTTAATATTATTAATCATTATTTAATCTTGAATAAATTTACATCCTTGGTAGGAATTTCGAGATTTTAATGTATCATCAATTTGATTTAAAATCTCCCATTTTTTTAAACTCCATAAAGGTCCAACAAGTTCATCTCTTTTACCATCACCAGTAAGTCTGTGAATTATCATAGTTTCAGGTAATATTTCTAGCTGGTCACAAACAAGATTAATGTATTCATCTTGGCTCATAAGAGTTAACATTCCATTTTGAAGCATTTTTTCCATAGGAGTATCTTTTATAACATGCAATAGATGTATTTTTATGCCGTCTACATTCATTTTGCCAACAGCCCTAGCAGTTTCCATCATCATATTATAATCTTCACCAGGTAGACCATTTATAATGTGTACAACTACTTTTATATTTTTAGCCTTTAATTTTTCAACACCTTCAACAAATGTTTTATAATCATGTCCTCTATTTATAATTTTAGATGTAGAATCATGAATTGTCTGAAGTCCAAGTTCAACCCATAGATTAGTTCTTTCATTAAGTTCAGATAGATAATCGACTACATCACCTGGCAAACAATCAGGTCTTGTTGAGATTGAAAGACCTATAACATCATCAAGAGATAGTATAGTTTCATATTTCTCTTTTAAAACCTCAAGAGGTGCATAAGTATTTGTATAAGCTTGAAAGTAGCCAATATATTTAGCATGAGACCATTTTTTTAACATCATTTCTCTTATATTATAAAATTGATTAATAAGATTATCCTTAGGATTTCCAGCAAAGTCGCCTGAACCTTCTTTACTGCAATAAGTACAACCACCATAACCAATACGTCCATCAATATTTGGGCAAGTAAATCCTGCATTTATTGATACTTTAAAGACTTTTTCTCCAAATGTATTTCTAAGGTAGTAATTCCAAGTATGATATCTTTTATTATCAAAAGCGTATTTAAATTTATCCAAAGTAATCACCTATTTCTAATAAAATTGTACATTAAATTTGTACAAAAAACATATTACCACAAATAGGTGACTTAAACAAATTCTATTTTAAGTAATATAAAATAATTCAATAAAATAATTAATACTTTCTAGATTTATTTCCAGAAAAGAATAGAGCAAGTCCAAACAATATTATTAAAAATGACATTATTGAGACAATAAATCTAGATAAAAATAGTGGTGACAATATAAGGCATACACCAAATAAAGTTTTAATTATATTCCAAGTTGTAAACTTAGAATATGGATTATTTTTACTATTTACAAATACTACGAGCTGATTAAAAATTAAATAAAATCCCAAAAGTAATGAGAAAATACTCTGTATTTTTTGAGGAAATACAAAAAGTAGTATACATGTAATTATTAGAATCCATTGAACATTGGTAGATGGTTTGATTTCTTCTTTAGTAGCATATCTTTTTAGATCGTTGATGTTTTTAAGATTTAAATATGCAAAGAATAAAAGTGCAACACCAAAAGTCCAAGAGATTAATTTTATACCTAGAGTCTTAAACGTAAGGCATAAGAATCCCAATATAACAAGTAACACTCCCATTATCATAAATTTAGTAGCATTTTCTTTTTTATTAAAGTTATCAAAATTGATATTAAAATTTGTATACATAAAATCACCTCCAAAATCAATAGAACAATTATAACAGAAATTTATATTCAAATAAAGCCACATAGTATAAAAATAAAACTCTACTTAGTAATTAATTAATGGGTTGTATCATAAACTCTTATTAATAGAATTATATAGGAGGAGGTTTGTCCATGACAAAATTATGGGCAATAATATTTGCATTATTGGCAGGTGGGTCCACTGCTCTTGAAGCTTTTATAAATGGAGAGTTAGGTAAGAGTACAACAGCATTGGTTGCCACCTTTATAAGTTTGACTGTAGGAGCAATATTTTTTTTTGCAAGCATAATAGTTGCTGGGGATTTAAAATGTTTAGTATCTTTAAATGGCTTTAATTATAAGTTATTACTAGGAGGAGTATTTGGAGGACTAATAATATACTTTACAGTAAAAGCAATTCCAAATTTAGGGGTATCAAATACACTTATATTAACACTTGTATCTCAAGTTCTAATCGGATTTTTTATTGATAGCGTGATTTTGGGACAAGAAACAATGCATTTATACAAATACATAGGGGTTATACTTTTAATTTTAGGTACATTCTTTATAGTAAACTAATGATTTAAAATACCATATAATTTGCTATATAAGTTAAAAATTTGGTATAATTAGGATAGTAAGTAAAGTTAAAAGAAAGAGGTGTTGGGAATGGCTGATGAAAAATTTGTAATGTCATTTAGTGGTGGTAAGGATAGTATATTAGCATTAAATAGAATGTTGGAAAAAGGATATAAGCCTGTAGCACTCTTGACAACTATAAGTGAAGAACATGGAAAATCATGGACTCATAACTTAGAGCATAAGATGCTTAAACAAGTAAGTGATAGTATCGGACTACCTCTGTTAGTTGCTGAATGTGGAGTAAAAGGGTATGAAGAGAGTTTTGAAAGAGCTTTAATAAAAGCTAAAAACATGGGAGCAACAATATGTGCATATGGAGATATAGATATAGAAAGTCACAAAAAATGGGACTCTGACAGATGTGATGCAGTTGGTATGAAGGTAGAACTACCATTGTGGCAAGAAAGCAGAGAGGAATTGGTATATGAATTTATAGATAGTGGATTTTGTAGTGTCATAACAAAAGTAAACTTAAAGCATTTAGGAGAGGAATTTTTAGGAAAAAAATTAACTAGAGAACTTGTGAAAAAGATAAAAGAAACAGGCTCAGACCCATGTGGAGAGCATGGAGAATATCATACATTTGTAGTAGATGGGCCAGTATTTAGAACTCCTGTAGAATATGAAGTAAAAGGAAATGTAATAAAAGATGGCTATGGTTATTTAGAAATAAAATAAGTACATAAATAAAATACCTATTATATAATCTTAATGTATGCAAAGCATCAATGTTTGCAAGATTGTATAATAGGTATTTTTTATTTTATATATTATTATTGTTATTTTGTTTAAGCCGTCTTTTTTAGACTAGAATCTAATGTAGAAAAATTCTTCTTTAGGAAAATCATTGATACAATAAGACATATAAATTCAGAAACAATAGTAGTCATCCATATTCCTTGACCACCAAACATTAGTATCATTACAATTAAACTTAGAGAGACAATTACAAGTCCTCTACCAAGAGATATAACTGTAGAAATTGATGGTTTTTCTACTGAAACAAAGAATCCTGAAATTATTACATTAAATCCAACTAATAAGAATGATATAGAGAATATTTTAAATACACGAACTCCTTCATTGAATAATAGAGTCTCTTCTGGATGAATAAACAGAGAAACTATTGGTTCTGAAAAAGTCATACATATTGCAAATACAGCTATTGAAGCTATTATTGTAGCTTTTACTCCCATCTTCAATAATTTTTTTACATTATCTATGTTTCCTGCACCATAATAAAAACTAGTAAGTGGTTGCATGCCCTGAGTGATACCCATCATAGTCATAAGAACCAATGTGTTTATATAGTTTATAACACTATAATAAATAAGAGCATTTTCTCCTATATATTTAGTAAGACTCAAGTTAAAAAGTAAAACAACTATACCACAACTTAATTCAGTAGTTGAATCAGGGAAACCTATAAATAGAATTTTTCTAAGTGTCTTAAAACTAACCTTAAATTTAGAGAAATTCAAAGTTGAGTTTTTTCTCAAAAAGTGTATTAAGAAAAAAACAGTAGAAAAAACTTGAGACAAGCCAGTCGCAATACCAGCACCCTTTACGCCCCATCCAAACTCTATTACAAATAAATAATCTAGTATGATGTTTGTAATAGCAGATATTATAACACCAACAGTAGCCAATATTGGGAATCCATCAGTTTTTATTATAACTTCTAAAGAATAGGAAACTATAAAGAAACCATTAAAAAATATTATTATTCCTAGGTAATCTTTAACCATACCAATTGTAGATTCTGTAGCACCTAAAAATAGTGCTAATCTATCTAAGTTAAAAAAAGTTACTGCCAATATAATTAATGATAGTATGATTATTGATACTATGTTAAATGAAAAAACTTCATTTGCAGATTTGATATCTTTTTTGCCCAGATAAATTGCAATTATAGTAGATGCACCAGTTGAAAATAGCAAAGAAACTGCAAATATAAAATTAATAAAAGGCATAGATATATTAACAGCAGCTAAGGCTAATTCTCCAACTCCTTTACTTACAAATATTCCATCAACCATTGTATACAATGAGAAAACCCACATTGCAACTACAGATGGAGCTAAGTATTTAAAAAACCTTTTGCCCAAACTTATGTTTTCGTCTATAGATATTTTTGTATCCATTTATTATCACTCCTTGTAAAGCTATTATAAAAATTATGAAACTATTAATTAATAATTTTATTTATTACTAATATAGATGATAAACTATGGTATAGTACTAATGTCAACAGCAAATAGTAAATAATTATAAATTTTATTAAATAATAGTGATTTCAAGCATTTTATAAGTATATCCTATTATGTATATTACTGACATTTAACTGACATAAAACTGACCATTATTTGAATAGTATTTTGCTTATATTTTCAGATGCTTCTTTGTCCATTTCATCTAATAAGTGAGAATATCTATTCATAGTTATTTTTATATCTGCATGTCCTAATCTTTCAGAAATAGCTTTTATGTTAGTACCTGAAAGCAACATCAAAGTTGCATTTGTATGTCTTAATTCATGTACTTTTATATCTCTAAGATTATTATCTCTGAATAGTTTTTTAAAAGGAGCAACAAAAGTTGGTTGAACCCAAGGGTTGAATCTTTTATTTAAGCATATCAAATCGAATTCATTTTTCAATATCCCTTGTAATTTTAACTTATTTTGTTTTAATTTTTCTTCTTTAAGTAAGCTTATAAGTTCATCAGGAGCAAATAATTTTCTTTTTGATTTAGGGGTTTTAGGGTCTTTGAAGGTTATTTTATTGTCTACATAAACTAATGTTTGATTTACATGTATGATTTTTTTATCAAGGTCTACATCTGACCATCTAAGTGATACAGCTTCACCAAAACGCAATCCAAGAGTTAGCATCAAAAAAATTGGTATACCTAAGGGTGCTTTTTTAAAAGTGTCTACTATAAAGGGATTATACTATAATTTCTAGGTCTTTTTTGATACAAAAACTAGGCGGATGTATGGAAGAAATAAGCATAAATCTATTGTGTGCAGTAGCAGGAGTTATAATATCCTACTTAGCATTTAGAAATAGCTCAAACAAAAAAATACAAGATGAAGCAGAAACAACTACAAAGTTAGAACAACAAATAACTTTTCTGTGTGAAAATGTAAGAGATATAAAGCATGATGTAGCAAAGTTTAATGCTAGTTTCTTAGATATTAGTGAAAGAGTTGTAAAAGTAGAAGCAAGTACAAAACAAACACATCTTAGAATTGACGAAATTATAAATAGAATTGGAGGAAAATAATATATGGATAATTTAATAAGTTTCATACCAGAGCAGTTACTAATTTTAGTTGCTGCTCTTTATGTTTTAGGGGTTGGATGCAAGGAGTATAAACAACTAGATAACAAGTATATTCCAGTAGTGTTATTGATACTTGGTATAGGATTTTCTATTTGGATGCTAGGATTAAATCCTAATGCAGTCTTACAAGGTGTAATTTGTTGGGGTATATCAATAGGTATAAATCAAACTTACAAACAGTTAAAGGATGGTGAAAAGTAATGAAAATATGTATTACAGTAGGGCACAGTATTTTAAAAAGTGGAGCATGTACTTCGGCTGATGGAGTAGTTAACGAGTACAAATATAATAAATCTCTTGCACCAGTATTAGCAGATGTGTTTAGGAAAGAAGGGCATAAGGTAGATGTAATAATATGCCCCGAAAAGCAGTTTAAAACTAAGAGTGAAGAAAAGACTTACAAAATACCTAGAGTTAATAGTGGAGGATATGACTTACTTATAGAACTACATCTAAATGCAAGTGATGGTCAAGGAAAAGGCTCAGAGGTTCTATATTATAGTAATAAGGGTTTAGAGTATGCAACTAGAATATGTAAAAAACTAGGTACAATATTTAAAAATAGGGGTGCTAAATTAGATAAAAGTTTATATATCTTAAATAGTTCCAAACCTACAGCAGTATTAATAGAAAATTTCTTCTGTGATAATAAAGAAGATTATGAGAAGTCTAAAAAACTTGAATATGAAGGTATATCTAAGTTAATTGTTGAAGGTGTATTAAATAAAAATATAATTAATGAGGGAGTTAAGCAGATGTACAAACATACAATAGTTTATGATGGAGAAATTGATAAAATACCTGCAACTGTGGTTGGTTGGGGATATAATAACGGAAAAATATTAATATGTGATATAAAAGATTACATTCCAGGAAGGACAGAAAATTTATATGTTGTAGGGGGAGGAGCATGTAATAAGATAAGTTCTATGACTAAAGAGAATTATACTATGATAAAGGGTAACGATAGGTTTGAAACTCTTTATAAAGCATTAGATTTTATTGATAAATAAACTGACTAGAAGGAGCTGTTACAGAACAAATTTAATTTGTTCATGTGACAACTCCATTTTTGTACAAAGATATTATAGAGATATTTAAAACTTATTTAAAAACTTTTTATATTTATTTAAAAAATCTTTTATATCCTCTGATTTTTCCCAAATATCAACTGCGTTAACATCAAGCAAATAAAGTATAGAATCATTTAAAAGGCTAACATACTCACCATCTTCAGAACCAAGCGCATGTCTTTCGACTTTCAACCCTTTTTCTTCATAATACTTTATAGTTTCTCTATACAATGTTTCTCGTTTTTGTATGTAATCTTTTACTTCATTATTTGGAATGCTATACGCATCTACTGTTGTTTCTCCATCAGTGAAGGTTTCTTTGACAGCCATATTTTCATCCCAACAATTAATTTTATTCCAACTAAAAAATATAACACTTTCATCTGGTATGAATGAAAATTTAGTAATTATGTATAAATAATTATTATAATTTACCTCATAATATTCAGGAATATCTTTAAAATCCATATAGTAATCTATACAGTTAAAGCCTTTTTCTTTTTTTACAAATGGGATTTTTTCAATAAATTTAAATATTGATTGTTCGCTTTCAAAAACACCTATATCATAACTTCTTTCATTTTGATTAATCTTCAATAAATATGTCATATATTCACCTCTCATCTTTGATTATTAATTCTATCAGCATTTTATTATAAAGAGTTTATACAATTATATATTTCCTTCTAATTAAATAATAGGATATTATTGTTACAATTGATACTAATATTACTGATATTATTGCAGTATCAAATCTTTTTATTAATAAGCCCATTATTATGTATTCTAAACCTAGTAAATATTGATAAAACATTTCTAGTTTAATAGTTTTTTCTCTATCTATGCTTCCATATTTTAATTCTAATTTGTTAAGATATCTCTCTGTAAAATAGTTAAATTTATGTTTAGTTAAGCCTTTTATTACATCCCCTATTATAAATATTATTCCAAAAAGTAAAAATAGTCCGTTCCAAAAATTCATATTGTATATCTCC